>JANOJJ010000090.1:0-2058 GCA_031408155.1 Rubrivivax sp. | reverse complement strand
GGCATGTCCGACACGAGCTATGTCGAGCCGACCGGCTTGTCGAGCCAGAACCGGTCCAGCGCCCACGATCTCACATTGCTGGTGAAGGCGGCTTACGACTACCCGCTGATCCGCGAGATGTCCACGTCGCAGCAAGCACAGTTTCCGGTCGGCAGCCGATCGCAGCAGTTCAATAACACCAATGGCTTGGTACGCAATCCGGCGTGGGAGATCGGCTTGCAGAAAACCGGCTACATCTCCGAAGCCGGCCGTTGTCTGGTGATGCAGGCACAGTTGGCCGGGCGCAAGCTGATTCTGGTGCTGCTGGATTCCGCGGGCAAATACTCGCGCATCGGCGACGCCGAGCGGATCCGCAAGTGGCTGGCGAACAACAGCGCTGACCCAGGCGCTATCGTGGGCGTGCACTGATCCGCACTACAGCCGCAATCCTGAGACTTCGGCGGGCGTGGCCTGCTCAGGCAGCGCGGTGCCCCAGGTCGGCGGAGATGAGGGCGGCCGTGGACTTGACCTTGTCGAGCCAGCTTTCCTCGAGCCGATCGGCAGGTGCGGACACTGACAGCCCGGCGATCAGCTGACCCTGGTCGTCGAAGATGCCGGCGGCCATGCAGCGCACGCCGAGTTCCAGTTCCTCGTCGTCGCGCGCACAACCCGAATTGCGCACAAGTGCCAGTTCGCGCTCCAGTCGCGGCAGGTCTGTGATGCTGTTTCTGGTGTGGCCGGTCAGCCCGGTACGCGTCGCATAGGCACGAACGCGCTGCGAGTCGTCATGCGCCAGGAACAGCTTGCCCACCGAGGTGAGGTGCAGCGGCGCCCGCCCGCCCACGGCACGTACCACCTGCATGCCTGAGCGCTCGCTGTAGGTGCGCTCGACGTAGACGATCTCGTCACCCTGGCGCATCGACAGGTTCACCGGTTGGTGAGTGACTTTGTGAAGCTCGCGCATGGGGCCCACCGCGGCCTCGCGCACGTCAAGCCGCGCTTTGACCAGGTTGCCCAGTTCCAGCAGCCGCATGCCTAACCGGTAGGTGCCCGATTGCGGTCGATCGACCAGGCGACCGACCGCCAGGTCGTTGAGGATGCGGTGCGTGGTGGAAGGATGCAGTCCGGTGCGTTCGCTAACCTCTTTCAGCGACACCGGGTCAGGGTGGGCTGCAAGCGTGTCGAGAATTGAAAACATGCGTTGCAGCACCTGGATGGTCGGGGTGTTCGGGTTCTTCGCGGCCATGGCAGCGTGGAAGCAAGTGAAACGCCATTTTGCATCGTGGAAGACTGAACGATACCACTGCCGCCGTTGCCGGCCGGCTCACGCGCATGAGCCTGCGCAATCGAGCAGGGCAGACACGGCCGCCGATCCGGAGCGCACGGCGCCTTCGAGCGTGGCCGGGTAGGGCCCGGCGATGTAGTCGCCTGCAGCCGCCAGCCCAGGTGCAACGAACGCAGCTGGTCGCAGCAGTCCCGGCGTGCTGCGAAACGTGGCGCGGCGTTCGGCAACCGTGCCGAGGATGCGCGCCTGTGCCGCGGGCCACAGATCGGATGGCAGCGCCCGCTGCGCCTGATCCAGCACCGCCTGTGCCGTCGCATCGAGACCTTGGACCACCCAGGCCGCCGCGCCGCTGACCACGAACGCGAAGGTACCCGGGCGGCCGCTGATGGTGCCGTGGTCGAACACGAACTGGGCCGGCGACCACTCGTCATCGCGCAGCGCAATCATCGGCAGTGGCAGCCGGACGCCGGGGCATCGCACATAGACCGTGACGATAGGCTCGAAGCGCAGACCGTCGGTCACGGTTGCCCAGCCCGGGACCAGCGGGCGCGCCAGGCGGGCGGCCTCTTGTGCGCTGCAAGCCAGCACCACGGCGTCGAAGGGGATCCCATCCAGTCGCCATCCAGTTGCATCTGGCTGCAGCGCCATCACGCGCCGACCCGCGTGCACCTGGGCACCACGTTGGCTCAACCAACGGATGGCTGGCCCCGGCAGCAAGTGATGCAACGGCCGACGCGGCAACAGCAGGTCGCAGGCACCTGGCCCCCCGAACAGACCGTCGCGCAACACCCGCA
>JANOJJ010000081.1:0-10311 GCA_031408155.1 Rubrivivax sp. | reverse complement strand
ACAACCCCATCCCCTTACTCTACTGCAGAGCATTCATTGCACGCTGTCAAAGACCTTCTGGATGCATGACCGTGCAGGAACGCCAGCAGGTCCTGCAGACGAACGGCGGCCGCTGACGCCGCGCGCAGGCTGCGCTGGCGGCGCATCCCGCCGGTCAGGTGCTTGACGAAGCCGGTTTCGACGTGCGCGGGAACTCCAGGGTAAAGGTGGTCCTGCCAGCGGCGCTGCGAACTGCCACGCTGCCGTGGTGGGCGTTGGCAATCGAGCGGACGATCGCAAGGCCGAGCCCGCTTCCGCCTGTTTCGCGCGAGCGCCCCGGATCGGCGCGAAAGAAGCGATCGAAGATGCGCTCGACGTGAGCCGGGGCAATGCCTTCGCCGTCGTTGCTGACCGCCAGCGTGGTCGTGCTACTCGTGCTGGCGATCTCGACGCTGATGGTGGAACTCGGCGAGGCATGCCGGATTGCGTTGGATACCAGGTTGGTGATGGCGCGCTGGACCAGCAAACGATCCGCTACCAGCACCGGCGCCTGGCCCAGTACCTGCAACAGCAGGCCTTTCTCGTCGGCGACCAGGGACAGGTAGTCAGCCACCCGCTGCGCCTCACTCGCCAGGTCGACCGATTCGGCCTGAATCGGGCTTGCATCGGCGTCGGCGCGGGCGATGAAGAGCATGTCGCTGATGAGCGCGGACAGGCGCTCCAGTTCCTCGACGTTGCCCTCCATGACCTCGCGCAGCTGCGCCGCCGTGCGGCTCCTGGACAGGGCCACTTGGGTGCGGCCGAGCAGCGTGGCGACCGGGGTCCGCATCTCGTGAGCCAGATCGCCCGAGAACTCTTCGAGCTGCCGGTAGCCGTCGTCGATGCGTTGCAACATGCCGTTGAATTCGGCTGCCATGTCTGCCAACTCGCTCGGCAGACCGGCAACGCTCACGCGCTTGTCGAGCGATTTCGTTCCGATCGAAGCCGCCAGCCGGTTGAATCTGCGTACCGGCGCCAGGCCGGTGCGCGCGATCAGCGCGGCGCCCAGCGCGACCATGGCCAACAGCAAAGGCACGGCGAGCAAGGTCGTCTTGACAAAACCAGCCAGCAGTGCCGTGTCAGCGCGACGGTTAACCGACAGGTAGTAGTCGACCGCATGACCGTCGGCCACCTTGACCGTGCCGTGCCAGCCACTGAAGTGCGTGCCGCCCGGCGTCAGCCACGCGTGCATGGTGTCCGGGGCCGCGTTGGCGTGACCCAGCGCCGTAACGGACTGCAGGGCCACATCGGAGAAGGCGGCGACCAGCTGCCGGGTCTGCGGCTCCAACAGCGCCAGGTGGAGGTCATGGTGGCCGAAGAACAGATCGGCGAAGCGCTCCTTCGACTCGGCGATGGCCGTCACGGATGGCATCGTGGCGAGCATATGCACGAGCAGTTCTTGCCGGCCTTGCATCTCCAGTGCGGCACGCTGTTCGAGTTGACGCGCAAGGTTCCAGTAGCCGACCGCGACGGTGCCGGCGGCGACCACCAGGCCAAACACGACGCTGGCCAGCGCGATCCGCAGCGCCAGCGAATCGCGCAGGTGCCAAGCCCCACCGGCAGTCATGAAGGCGGGCGTTGCTCGAGCACATAGCCGACGCCGCGCACCGTGTGGATGAGCTTGTCGGCAAACGGGTCATCGACCTTGGCCCGCAACCTGCGAATCGCCACCTCGACCACGTTGCTGTCGGAGTCAAAGTGGATGTCCCAGACCAGAGAGGCGATCTGGGTGCGCGACAGCACCTCGCCGCTGTGCTGCGTCAGCAAGCTGAGCAAGGCAAACTCCTTGGCGCTGAGATTGATGCGTTGCCCGTCCCGAGTGGCGCGATGGCGGACCGCGTCGATCTCGAGATCGCCAACGCGCACGGTCGGGTCAGTTGACTGTGGCTGGCCACGCTTGAGCAGTGCCCGCACGCGTGCCAGCAACTCCGGAAACTGGAACGGCTTGACCAGATAGTCGTCAGCGCCAAGGTCGAACGCGCGGACCTTGTCATCGGTCTTGCCGCGCGCGGTGAGCATCAAGACCGGGGTCTGTTTGGACGTGCGCAGCGCCGAGAGGACCGCGAATCCGTCGATGCCTGGCAGCATCACATCGAGGATCAGCAGGTCATGGTCGCCGTTTGCTGCGGCATGCAGCCCGTCGGTGCCATGGTGGGCAACTTCGACTGTGTAGCCGCTCTCACCGAGACCCTGGCGCAGGTACTCCGCGGCTCTGGGTTCGTCTTCGACGATCAGGATCTTCAACGGG
Organism: Rubrivivax sp.; assembly: GCA_031408155.1. GTDB lineage: Bacteria > Pseudomonadota > Gammaproteobacteria > Burkholderiales > Burkholderiaceae_C > Rubrivivax. The sequence goes on along the minus strand of JANOJJ010000081.1, from coordinate 8,045 downwards.
CGTCTCGCAGTGACATGACAATTCTGTAATCGATCGGTCAGGGTGCCGTGGGGGGCCCGTTCCTATAGTGGGAACCGAGATGCAAGGCTTGCATCCGGCTGGTTCCGAAGAGGGACAGCACCCGCAGATTTTTCAAGGAGTCCTATCATGTCCGTTCGCAAGACCGCCATCATTTTCGCACTCGCCGCCGCCAGCCTGTCGGTAGTTCAGGCCCAGACCATGGATAGCGTTGTGGCTGGTGAGATCGGTTTCGTGGTTCGCCCGGCGCTGAGCACGCTGACGCGCGAACAGGTCCGGCACGACCTGCTGGCCGCCCGCGCCAACCCGGTCGCCTCCGATGGCATTCGCTTCGTCGGCGGCGACATCGGGTACGAATACGATCGGCATGCCTATACCCGCGCAAATGGCGAATGGATCTGCGTCGACAAGATCGCGCACAATGCAAAGCCCGACGCGATCATGAATGAAGCGCAAAGGCGCTTGTTCCGCCAGCTTTATCCGGCCTGATCGGCCGACATCCAGCATCTTGCTTGATCGCCGGGGCCGGGCCCCGGCGGTCGGATTCAATCTGTTCCAGCAAGGTCGCAATTCGCGCAGCGCACATGCGGTGCATTCCGCGGCCAGGACCGTCCGCGGTCAGCCGCTGTTGTTGCAGGACAAACTCCATGATCACACCCCTTAAGTCATCGCGTCGCCTGGCAGCGCTGCTACTCTTGATCGGCATCGGGCTCAGTGGCTGCGCCGGTTTCGCCACCTCCCCGCCAGCGGCAATTCAACAGCAGATCGAAGCTGCGCGAACGCCGGCCGACCACGAGGCACTGGCGTCGTACTATGTCAAGGAGGCTGCCTCAGCCCGCGCCGGTGCCGACAACCATCGTCGGATGGGCAGGGCGTACCAGTTGGCGCCGGCCGGGAACCGGGGCGCTGGCAGCATGCCCGCTCACTGCAATGCGACCGCGGCCAGCTACCAGGAGATCGCGTCGCGATTCGACGCAATGGCTGCGGAGCACCGGCAAATGGCGGGGCAGGCCAAGCCTTGAGCGGGCGTCATCGCGATCGCCCGAGAGCGGGACTTTCCGCGGCCGGCAAGAACGACCTTCGCCAAGTGCTGCCGGTCGAGCGATCGGGGCAAACCAGCGTCCATGCAAGGCGTTGCCGTGACTTGGGGAGCGTGGTTCGCCTGTAGCAGGACTAGGACCGAGCAGACGCGGCCCCATTGGAGATCACATGTCTGAACCGTCCGGCCGTTCCGCGCCGATCGACCACGGCGAGCAATGCAGTTGCAAATTGCTCGCGCTGGCCACCGGCATGGATCCGCGCGCGCTCACGTTCGAGTACTGCCAGCGCGTACTGCACAAGCACTGGGGCATGACCTGCCGCCATGGGCAGCGTTCGACCCCGCCTGCAGTAGCCGGAGCCGGCGGGCGTTGGCGCAATGCCGGACCGATCGATCCGGTCAAGGCGATCCTGATCAGCAACGATCACAGTGGGTCGTGACCATGACGAGCGAAACAACCGCGCCTTCCAAACCTCGGACCAAAGCGCTGAACGCCGTTGCCGCAGCAGCCGCCGCGACCAGCAAAGCGCGCTTGGCTGCCGTATTGCCCTTGATTTGTCGCAAGTGAACCAACGCACAGACGGGCAGGCGGCGTGGCGTGATAGTCGAGCGATGCCTGCCCTGAGCATCGATCGCGGCCGCCTGCGCCGCACCGACTGGTTGACGCTGTTGGCGTGGATGGTCGCCCTCTCGACCGGCGTGGTCAGCGCGTGCCTGCTGGTGATCTCGAGCGCAGAACGCATCGATGTGGCGATGCGGGACCGGCCGTGGTCGAGCAGCCTGCAGGCCGCGGATCCGCTGCTGGCCGAGTGGGGCGGTGTGGCTCCGGCGCGCAGGCAGACATGAGCCCGAATCCGGGCGCTGACCCTGTGGCCTTGAAGGACCCCGTCTGCGGCATGACAGTGAGCGAGCAGTCGCCGCACCATCTTGATTACGCGGGCCGCCCGTTCTACTTCTGCAGCGCGAAGTCGCTGCCGTTGACGGTGATCGTCACCGTGCTGGCGATGCAGCGCATGGCCGGCACGGTGGCCGGCACTTTTGTCGTCACGGTGGTAGGCATCGCGCTGTTGAGCTTCTTCGGCTGGGGCCTGTTCGGGCCTGAACCGAGTTGGGTCTACGGCCTGATCAACGCGGTCGCCGTGCTGATCATCGCCCGTCCCTGTGCCCTTGGCCTGGCCACGCCGATGTCGATCATGGTCGCTACCGGCCGCGGCGCCACCAGCGGGGTGCCGTTCCGTGACGCCGCGGCGATCGAGAACCTGCGCAAGGTCGACACGCTGATCGTCGACAAGACGGGTACGCTGGCCGAAGGCCGGCCGATGTTCGCTCACGCTGGTCAAGGGCGACTTGCACGGCATTGCCACTGCGCGTGCGCTGTCGGTCGCGACGGTGGCCAACATGAAGCAGAACCTGGCCTTCGCCTTCGTCTACAACGCACTCGGCATCCCGCTGGCCGCAGGGGTGCTCCATCCGTTCACCGGCTGGCTGCTGTCGCCGATGATCGCCAATGCGCTGCGGCTGCGCGCTGGCACGATCGGCCAAGGCTGATCGTCGGCGCTTGATTCAGCAGCCCGTGGACATCGTCGCGCACACCCTCTGGGCCGCAGCCGGCATGGCGGCGTGGAGCCGCCAGCGGCCGATCGCGCCGGCGACGATTGCCGCCACCATCGGCCTGGCTGCGCTGCCCGACATCCTGCAACTGGTGCCGATCGCGCTGTGGTGGATCTTCGGTGACGGAACGTGGTCGGTCGTGCAGGCGTATGGCTTTGCGTTGCCGGGCCAGGAACCTGCGCTGCCGCCGCTGGTCCTGCTGCTGTCGCACCACCTGCACTGCGTGCTGCACAGCCTGTTCGCAGTCGCCGCGGTGACGCTGGTTCTGTGGCTGCTGCGGCGCGCCCTGTGGATCCCGCTGCTGGGCTGGTGGTCGCACATCGTGATCGACGTGTTCACGCATTCGGCGGACTATTACCCGGCGCCGGTGCTGTACCCGATCACCGAGCGCGGTTTCGACGGCATCGCGTGGAACACGCCGTGGTCGCTGGCGCTCAACTATGCCGCGCTGGGCGCGGTCGGCATCTGGTTCGTGCTCAACCGCAAGCGCCGGCATGTTGCTTGACGGCAAACTGCTGCAGGGCTGCGCTGGCAGAATCCAGCCGCTCGACCAGCCGCGCGACCGGCCGCTCGACCTGAACTGATTTCTTCTGGAGAAACGACCATGCGGACCTTGCTCATCGGAGTGACCACGGCCTTGACGATCAGCCTCGGCGGCTGCGGCTACAACACCTTTCAAACCTCCGACGAGCAGGTCAAGGCCAGCTGGTCGGAGGTGATCAACCAGTACCAGCGCCGAGCCGACCTGGTGCCCAACCTCGTCAGCACCGTCAAGGGCGAGGCCAAGTTCGAGCAGGACACGCTGACCCAGGTGATCGAAGCACGCGCCAAGGCGACCTCGATCCAGGCCACGCCCGAGTTGGTCAACGACCCGGCGGCGTTCCAGAAGTTCCAGCAGGCGCAGGGCCAGTTGACGGGTGCGCTGTCGCGCCTGATGGTGGTGGCGGAAAACTATCCCAACCTGAAGGCAAACCAGGGCTTCCGCGACCTGTCGACCCAGCTCGAAGGCACCGAGAACCGCATCACCGTGGCGCGCAACCGCTACATCAAGTCGGTGCAGGACTACAACGTGACGGTGCGCTCCTTCCCGTCGAACCTGACCGCGATGGTGTTCGGCTACAAGGAAAAACCCACCTTCACGGTCGACAACGAAAAAGAGATCTCCAAGCCGCCCAGCGTCAGCTTCGACACGGCACCAGGCCGTCCGGGCAACGCCGCGTCCGGGGCCAGCCGGTGACCAGCCGAGCTGCGGCGGCCAGGGTCGCACAGGCCCTGCTGACCGCGCTCACGCTGGTCTGGTCGCTGCACGTCGGTGCACAGGTTGCGGTCCCGCCGTTGACGGGGCATGTGACCGACCTGACCGCCACCCTCAGCGCCGAGCAGACGGCCACGCTGGAGCAGACGCTGACGGCGTTCGAAGCGCGCAAGGGCAGCCAACTGGCGGTGCTGATGGTTCGCTCGACTGCGCCGGAGGCGATCGAGCCTTACGCCTTGCGCGTGGCCGAGCAATGGAAGCTCGGTCGAAAGAAGGTCGACGACGGCGTGATCCTGGTCGTGGCCAAGGACGACCGCGCCTTGCGCATCGAGGTCGGCTACGGCCTCGAGGGGGCGCTCACCGATCTGACCAGCCAGCGCATCATCAGCGAAACGATCCTGCCCCGGTTCAGGCAGCAGGACTTTTACGGCGGCATCACGGCCGGGGTCATGCAGATCATCGCCGTGATCGATGGCGAGCCTTTGCCGGAGCCGAGCAGCAAGCCCGCGGGCAGTGCCAGCGATGTGCGCCAGTACACGCCCATCCTGTTCGTCCTCGCACTGGCGGTCGGTGGTGTGCTGCGCTCGGTGCTGGGCAAGGTGCCGGGGTCCCTGGTCACCGGCGGTGTCGTCGGCGCCGCTGCCTGGTTCGTCGTCGGCGCGGCATCGATCGCACTGATCGCTGGCGTGGTCGCACTGCTCGTGACTCTGCTCGGCGGCGGCATGGTCGGGCGCGGGCTCGGGGGCTACTACGGCGGCGGCGGGCGCGGCGGCGGCTTTGGCGGCGGCGGCGGCGGTTTCGGCGGCGGTGGCGCGTCGGGGAGGTGGTGAGCATGAAGATCGAACGGATCGCCCGGCACTTGATCACCAGTGACCGGCAGGTCAGGCGGGCCTTCCCGCAGGCGACCTTGAACGCGATCGAGGCGGCGATCAAGGCCAGCGAGACCTCGCATGTCGGGGAGGTCCGCTTTGCCGTCGAAGGGGCGCTGGATGGCGCACCGCTGTTCAAGGGGCAGACGGCGCGGGAGCGCGCGATCGATGTCTTCGCGAACCTTCGGGTCTGGGACACCGAGCACAACAACGGACTGCTGATCTACCTCCTGCTCGCGGATCGGGACGTCGAGATCGTTGCCGATCGCGGTATCGACGCCAAGGTGGGCGCGCAAGAGTGGAGCCGGATCTGCAGCGAGATGGAGACGGCCTTCAGGCAGTCGAACTTCGAAGCCGGCGTGGTCAGCGGCGTGCAGGCGGTGACGCGGCATCTGGCGCTGCACTTCCCGGCTGGAACCGTCAACCGCAACGAACTGACGGACCGGCCAGCGGTGCTGTGACGCAGTGAGGCAGGGCGCCCCGGCTGCCGCAGGCGTGTCGGCGCTGCGGACGATCCCGTCAAGCAGCGGCGTGCCATCGAGCTTGTCACCGTGCGGCGCGCGGCCAGCTTCGAGTCTCTTCGGCCGACGCTCGATACCCATCCAGCGATCCGTCTTGACGCGCTACGGGTCCGCCGCCAAGGCGTGAATGATGGGGCAGGACCCTGCTGCGGTGCCCGTGTCGCACTGCCGCAGCAACGAGGTCAGCGCCTTGCGCATCGCCTTCAGATCGGCGAGTTTGCTCTCGATGACCGCCAGCTTGTGGGTCGCCAGGTCGTGCGTCTGCGAACAGGCACGGGCCTGGTCGAGGTCGAGCAAGCTGCCAACTTCTGCCAGGCTGAAGCCGAGCACCTGCGCCCGCTTGATGAACCGCAGGCGCTTGAGGTCAGCGGCAGCGTACCGGCGATGGCTGTTATGCGGCTTGCCCGGCTCGGGCATCAAGCCGCGGCGCTGGTAGTAGCGAATCGTTTCGACATTCACACCGGCCCCATCGGCCAAGCGCCCGATCGTCAACTCGGAAACCATGCCAACCCCTTGACTCCGTACCATGGTACGGACTTTAGACTGTCTGGCATTGAGGGGTTCAGCTGCGCCAATGCCATCGTTCAACGTCAGTGGATCACTCGTCGCCGGGGTGCTGGCTGCCATCGGCGCTTCGATCTGTTGTGTCGGTCCGCTGCTCCTGCTGACGCTGGGCATCGGTGGCGCCTGGATCTCCAACCTGACGGCACTCGAGCCGATCCGCCCGGTGCTGATCGGGGTCACGCTGTTGTTCCTGGGCTTGGCGTTCCGGCGGCTCTACTCGCCGCCGCAAGCCTGCGAGCCGGGCGCGCTGTGCGCCCAGCCGCGCGTGCTCAGGCGTCAGCGATCGATCTTCTGGGTCGTCACGCTGACGCTGTTCGCGCTGTTGTCGGTGCCCTGGTTGGCACCTGTCTTGATCTGAAACGACCCACCATGCATCACCCGCTCGCCGTCTTTGTCGTCGCTTTGCTGCCGCTGGGCGCCGTGGCCGCATCGCCGCAGACCACCGTTCTGGACGTGCGGAACATGACCTGCACGCTGTGCCCGATCACGGTGAAGAAGTCACTGCAGAGGGTGCCTGGCGTGGCTCGAGCCCGCATTGACTTCGACAGCAAGACCGCGACGGTGACGTTCGACGCCGAAAAGACAACTCCGGCGGCGCTCGCCACGGCGACCACCGAAGCGGGGTATCCATCGACCGTGCGCAAGTGATCATGTCCGATGCCGTACTCGAATCGGTCCTCACGTGCCCCCAGTGCGGAGCGTTCACGCTGGAGATCATGCCGACCGACGCTTGCCGGTACTTCCATGAATGCGAGCACTGCAAGGCGCTGCTGCGGCCCAAGGCCGGAGATTGCTGTGTGTTCTGCTCGTTCGGCTCGGTGAAGTGCCCGCCGGTGCAGGAGCGCAAGGCATGTTGCGGGTGAAGCTCCGAGCGCGTCCGGCGAATCAACGTGACGCAGATCGCGAATGGACCGGGCCGTCGTTCGGTCCCGCCTCGAGGCCAGCTGCCGCCCACTGGCCATGACCCGCGATTGAGTAGTCGTGTCGACGGGTTGATGGGGGTGATGGGAAATGGGAGACCTGACCCCCAATACCCCCCCAATACCCCAGTTCCCCAAGTGATTTACAGCAAATGCTCCGGGATCAACACACCGAGCACGCCACGCCACAACCGCAGCCAGAGGCCGGCCATCGGCTCGATGTCGTAGCGCGTGGTCTTGCCAAGCTCCTCGGTCAGCCACTCGAGAGCGTCCGAGCCCTTGGTTGCGCTGCGCTCGACCTTGAACGCATGGTGCAGGTCAGCGCCTTCGTCGAACAGCGCCGCCAGATCGGCGGCGATCTCGGCGCTGTCGATGACGATCCAGGCCTCGGTGTTGTGCAGCCGCGAGCGTGGGTCCTGGTTCATCGAGCCGACGATGGCGCGTACCCGGTCCTGCACCATGATCTTGGCGTGCAGGCTGGCCGGTGACGCTTTCCCCCAGCGGTGCGAGCGGCGGTGCGGACTGCCTGGCTCCGGCCGCGATTCATAGAGCTCCACACCAGCGCGCAGCAACGCGACGCGCTGACGCGCATAGCCCGCATGCGCGGCCGGCGAGTCGGTGGCGGCCAGCGAGTTGGTCAACACGGCCACACGCACTCCGCGCGCGCGCATCTCGGCCAGATGCCTCAGCCCGTCCTCATTCGGTACGAAATAGGGTGATGCGATCAGCAATTCACGCTCTGTTCGGATGCCGCCGGGGTGGTCGTCGATCGAGCCGTGCTCGATGCCGGAGGCCAGCACGGACTTGTCCTGGTCGGGCGCGTCGACGATGAACCGCGCGCGCGCCCAGGACAGCGCCAGGCTGCCGGACCGCAGCGCATCGGGCAAGCCACCTTCGGTCAACCAGCGGCAGGGTACGACAGCCAGGCACGCTGCCGCGTGTGTGTGCAGCGCGCCAAGCACTCGCACGCCGTCAGCCGCATCGGGTGCATCGACCACGGCCGCCAACGTAACGGCGGCCGCGCTGTTCCAGTAGGCGTCGAAGCCGCGCGACAGATCGCCAACGATCGGCCCGGCGGCCAGCAGATCGACATCTGAAAAGTTGCCCGATTCGTTGGCGTCGAAATAGTCGCTCCCCAGATTCCGGCTGCCGACGACGGCCGCGGCGTTGTCCGTCACCCAGAGCTTGTTGTGCATGCGGCGATTCAGCCGCCCACTGTCGAAGAGCAACTCGCCCACTCGGGCCAGG
>JANOJJ010000080.1:0-7224 GCA_031408155.1 Rubrivivax sp. | reverse complement strand
AGCCGTCGACGCGCCTGCGCCAGGCTGTCCGGTGACGAGGGGTCCTCGGCGATGGCCGGGATCAGCATGTCGAGCAGTTCCGAAATCGGCACCGATGGCGGCAGCGGCGCGTTGTCGCGCACACTGCGACCCGTGTGGCTCAGGTACAAGCTGTGGCGGGCAGCGAGCAACAAGTCCAGCAACAGGTTGCGCTCGTCGGTCCTGCGCTGGCGGTCGCCGCGCCGAGGCTGCAGCGCCATCAGGTCGAATTCCAGTGGTCGCATTGCGCTCGGGAATACGCCGTCGTTCAACCCGATGACGCAGACCACCCTGAACGGCAGGCTGCGCAGGCTGCTCATTGACGAGAAGGTGACGCCGCCGGTCGGAACGCCACCGCGGACGGGGTCGTCGAGCTGCTGCTCGAGCGCCGCGCGCACGATCGACAACGGCACGGGCCGGGCGCCGGCATCCCCCAGTCCGCCTCGCTGCATGGTCTGGCCGAGCTCCCGGATCGCCGCCAGCAATTCACCCAGATCGTCGAGTTCGTCGCCGACGGGCGACATGAAACCGTCGATCGCATCGAGCAACAGGCCGCGCCAGGATTGCGGCTGCCGTGCTGTCGCCACCGCCGAGTGGAGTGCGCGCAGGTGAACCAGGAACTGCCAGAGCGCCCCCAGCGCCAGCGCTTCGGAGCCTTCAGCGTCACCGGCGGGCAGCAAGTCGGCAAAGGGTTCCACCACCTGGGTAGGAAGGGCATAGCCTAGAAACAGCCGGTCGAGTCCGTCCACCCAGGTGTGGTCGGTGGTGCCCGGCACGCCGAAGCTGGCCCGGTGCGGACCGTCCAGACCCCAGCGAGTGCCAGACGACCGCAGCCAGTCGTGCACGCGTTGCAGCGCGTCGCCGTCGAGGTTGAACCGTCGCGCCACGATGTCCTGCTGCAGCACGCTGAACACGGCACTGGCGTTGAAGCGGGAGGCGACCAGCGATAGCAGCGTCAGCAGCGCGCGGGCGGGCGCATTGACCGTGCTGCGGGCGCGTCCCGACACGGTGTAGGGGATGTGGCGATCGCGTGGCGCCGTGCCGAAGACGGCCTCGATCAGCGGCGCCGCGGCTTCAAGGTCCGGCGTCACGACCAGGATCTCGGACGGGTGTTGCACCGCACCGGATGCGAACAGCCCGAGCAAATGGTCCTGCAGGACTTCAAGCTCCCGCGTCAGCGAGTGACAAACGTGGACCTCGAGGCTGCGGTCGTCAGCGGCCAGGGCCGTCGAGCCGGGTGCAAGTTCGATCAGTTCAAGGATCGAGTTCTGCAGGGTGGCCAGCAGCGTGCCGGCGTCATTGGGCCGGAAGTCGCCGTCGTCGGTGGCTCCAACGCCCGCGCTGTCTACCAGTCCGTCGACATAGGCCTGGGTCTGTCGGCCCCACGCCGCCAGCAGGCGGTTGCCTTCCTCGTGGTGTTGCGCGCGGCCGCGCAGCGCCAGGTGGCCGAGCCGGCGACGGTCGATGAGTTCAAACCAGAACTCCTGGCACGGATTGAGCACATAGACGTGCACATCAAGCAACCGGCCCATCTGCTGCAGCCATGCGATGTGCAAGGCCGGCATCGTCGGCAGCGCAAAGACGTGCGCGCAGGACGCCAGGCCCGAGGCCCTGGCCTGAAGGGGATTCGACCGTCCAAGTGCCTCGATGAAGGAGGTCCCGCAATCCGGCGCGGCCCCGCCAGCCGCGGTGGCCAGCTTGCGCCAGAGTGCGGCCTGCCAGCGTTCGTCGGCGAGCTCGCTGTCGGCGCCAGTGCCAACGTCGACCGTCCGATTCTGTCGCCATGCGTCGAGCCAGTCTGGGCGGTAGGTGATGTACTGGTCCAGCAGTCCCGCGATGCGGTTGGCCAGTTCGAAGCGCATCACGTCGTCCGCTCCGCCCACGTACGAAGCCAGTCGTGGATGCGCGCAAACAAAGGTGCTGTCGCTCAGGGCCGCATAGACCCGCCAGGTCAGCACCGCAGGCACGAATGGGGATTCCGGCGCCACGTCCTGCAGCAGCATGCCCATCTGACGCCAGAGCCACGGGGCCAGGTAGGAAAACTCCACGTTGGCGCAGATCCCATGGGCCTCGGCGATCGCCAGCGTCACCGAACGGCGGACCGCGCTGCTCGGAACGATCAATTGCTCAGCGGCAAAAGGATTGCTGCCCTGGGCGCCAAGCCGGTCCAACAGCTGGCGCGTCAGGACCTCGAAGCGGTTCGAGAAGTGGATCTGGAGCATCGTGCTGTGGACTCTGTCGCTTCGATGGGGTGAGCCTGAGCGACGTTCTGCAGCAGATTTCGGTTCAATCAGCGCAAACGAGGCCGGAAGATGGGTGGCGCGGATGTGGTGCAGGCGGTCGCGCTGGTTACGAGTCCGTCATGGCGCACCAGGGTCGAACGACTCGTGCGTGACATTTGCAGACCGGCGAAAACCGGTGCGGAGTGTTCAGGCGCGGTCCTGACCTGGAGGCAACCCCCGGGGCCACCCGATCAGGCCTCCCTGCGGCCGGGTTCACTCGCATGCAGGAACCTGGTGTACAGATCGCGCGGCGGAGCGATACCGATGGCCTTGAGAACCTGGCCTACATTGCCTCGGTGGTAGCCCCCGTGGGTGAGCACGTGAAGCAGGATCTCTTCTTTGGACATCCGGCCCAGGTCTGCGTCGGTGAAGGTGAAGCTGACGACCGCAGCGAGGTTGGCTGGCGTAACGGAAGCAACGTAGTTGATGTACCAGGCGTCCGTTGCCTCCACCGCCTGCCGGAGCACAGGCAAGCTGGGTGTCTCCGTCGTATTCGTCGCCTCGTAGGAACGAGGCAGCTCAGAAAGGTGCGCCTGGAAAATCCGATCCACGACGTAGATGTGGTTCAGCGTGCGGATGCAGGTGTAAATCTGATCCGCGAACTTCTCATTCGGCAGGGTTGCCAGTGTGTCGAAGAGTTCGACATCGGCCCAGGCCTTGTATCCGAAGAGCGATTGGAGGGTTGAGTGCATCATGGTGGGGAATGAGGGTCCGGGACGCCTAACGTGGAGTTGAGCGGCCTGAAAAGGCATCGGCCGCGGGGCGCATGATGAGCCACGGCGCCTCGTGAGCAAGGATAACCACGAGCCGACGGCAAGGGCAAGACAGTCCGCGCAGGATAGTCTGGAGCGAGTCCGGTCAGCACTGATCGGCCCTGCTTCCGATGGGGCCGGGATAATGCATCGATGAGCAACGGACACGAGTGGCTGGAGGTCGAATCGCTCGACCTCGAAGCCCAGGGCGTGGCGCACCGCGTCGACGGCGAAGGCGCCGGCAAGGTCGTCTTCATCGAAGGTGCCTTGCCTGGCGAGCGCGTGCAGTGCAACGTCTCGCGCAAGAAGAACAACTGGGAGCAAGGGCAGATGTCGGCACTGGCGCGCGAAAGCAGCCAGCGTGTGCGCCCGTGCTGCCCGCATTTCGGGCTCCACGCCGGCGCTTGTGGCGGCTGCAAGATGCAGCATCTGCACCCCGCCGCCCAGGTGGCGGTCAAGCAGCGGGTGCTGGAAGACAACCTCCAGCACCTGGCCAAGGTGCGGCCCGAACGCCTGTTGCGGCCGATCGAAGGCCCGGCCTGGGGCTACCGCTGGCGCGCGCGGCTGTCGGTGCGCTACGTGATGAAGAAAGGCCTGGTGCTGGTCGGATTCCACGAGCGCAAGTCACGCTACGTGGCCGACATGTCGGTCTGTCCGGTGCTGCCGCCAGCAGTCAGCGCGCTGCTGCTGCCCTTGCGTGAGCTGATTGGCGCGATGGATCAGCGCGACCGCCTGCCGCAGGTCGAACTGGCCATGGGCGACGACGTGACGGCGCTGGTGCTGCGCCACCTGGAACCATTGACGCCGGCCGACGTGGCGCGGCTGCACACCTTTGCGGTCGCGAACGGCGTGCAGTGGTGGCTGCAACCCAAGGGCCCCGAGACTGTGCACAGGCTGCAAGCAGGCGGGCCGGAACTGGCCTACGCCCTGCCCGAGTTCGGCCTGCGCATGCCCTTCAAGCCGACCGACTTCACGCAGGTCAACCCGCACATCAATCGCGTGCTGGTGACCTGTGCGCTGGGTCTGCTGGCGCCGCAGCCGCACGAGCGTGTGATCGACTGGTTCTGTGGCCTGGGCAACTTCACGCTGCCGTTGGCCACGCGGGCGCGGCAGGTGCACGGCATCGAAGGCAGCCCGGTGCTGGTGGAGCGGGCGCGGGACAACGCGCTTTTGAACGGGCTGGCCGCGCGCACCAGCTTCGAGGCGCGCGACCTGTTCGAGCTCGGCGCCGCCGATCTGGTGGCCGCCGGCAGCGCCGAGCGCTGGCTGGTCGACCCGCCGCGCGAAGGTGCGTTCGCGATCGCCAAGGCGCTGGCCGACCTGCAGGCATCCCCTGACCCGCGCTGGCAGCCGCCACAGCGCATTGTCTACGTCAGCTGCAACCCGGCCACGCTGGCACGCGACGCCGGCTTGCTGGTGCACCAGGCGGGCTATCGCTGCACGGCGGCTGGGGTGGTGAACATGTTCCCGCACACGTCGCATGTGGAGAGCATCGCGGTCTTTGATCGCGCGCCGGCTTGAACCTAGAAACGGCAGTTGACCGCTTTCCTCCGCTGGATACACCGCATGAATGCTGGCGATTTCACTCACGACCACCATCGCCTCATGGGTGACAGCGCTACGCACCCGATTGGGCCGCGCTGTGGCGCGCTGGCTGTGTTGCTCCTCCTCGCGGGCATGAGCCCGCAGCGTCGTCGCGCCTTGCCATCGCGCCGCATCGCAGCCCACTCGGGCGCGTCCAACTGCCGTTTCTAGGTTGAAAGGCTCAAGCGCGGGGCGGGTTCTTGTTCAGCTTGCGCTGCAGTGTGCGCCGATGCATGTTCAGCGCCTGTGCGGCGGCCGAGATGTTGCCGTCCCTGTCGGCCAACACGCGCTGGATGTGCTCCCACTCGAGCCGACTGACCGACACCGGCCTGGGCACGCGCGAGGTGTCGGGGTCAGGGCCACGCGCGTCGAACGCGGCCACTGGTCTGGTCGGCATTGGCCGGCTTGGTCAGGACGTTGGTGGCGCCCTTCTGGCGGGCCAGGCCAGAGCCGACGGGCAAACACCCGCGTCCAGGGCCGACTGCATCGCTACCATCCGTCGTTTTGCGCAGCGCGTTGAACGTCCGCGCCGGGAGTCACGATGCACGCCGCCTACGATTACCGCCCGGAAGGCCGGGTCCATGTCTTCGACGCATCCGACCTGCCTTGGCAAGCCTCGCCCGACCCGGGTCTGTCGCTCAAGCCGGTGCGCTACGACAACGCGCGCGGTCACTACCTCGGGTTGGTGCGCTTCGAGGCGATGGCTCGCAGCGGCCTGCACCAGCATCGCGGCGTGGCCACCAGTTTCGTGCTGCATGGCGGGCTGACCGATTACCACGGCAGCCTGGGCCTGCACCAGGCCGGCATCAACCCCGTCGGCGCAACCCACGACGTCATCGCCTATTCGGCCACGCTGCTGGTGTCGCGCCTGGAAGGGCCGGTGGCCTACCCGAAGGACCGCGAGGAACTCAGCGGCCTGCACGCCGGTTCGGTGCATGACGACGTCGTCAACGCCGCGCCCGAGCGACCGCCCGAGATCAACGTCGATGTCGACGCGCAGCCGGCCTGGCAAACCGGTGTACAGGGCCTGACGCGGCAGATGGTCTTCGACTATGCCGGCACCGGCAGTGCGCACCGCTTCGTGCAGTGGCGGCTGCAGCCGGGCCTGCATTGCCCGCCCTGGCGCACCACGGCGTTGACCGAGTTCTGGGTCCGTGGCGGCGTGGCGGTCGCCAACGGGCGGACCGTGCACGGCAACTGCTTCATCGTGGCCGAGGCCGGGGCCGAGCTCGATCTGCGCTCGCCGCACGGTGCGCTGGTGCTGGCCTGGGCCGAGGGGCCCGAGCAGTGGCTGCAGACCCCGACCGCCGCTGCGGGCGGGCCGGCACCCAGCCTATTCGGGTTCTGAGCGTTTGTCGGCAACTGCGCGCGCCGTGCGTCGAGCGCGGCGGCTCATCTTGTCCAGCCGGTCAGCCGGACCACGCTGCGTGCCTTGGCCCCGGGATGATTGGCCAGCACGACCATCGTGCGCCGTTCGTCGAGCGTCAACTCGTGCGCATGCGACAGTGTCTCGACGCCGGGGCGCGCAGTCAGGTTGACCCTGCGCACCAGCGTGAAGAGCAGCGACTGATCGAGCGGCAACTGCAACTCGCGTTGCGGCGCCGGCGCCTCGGACACGGCGGGCTTCAGCCGGTGGCCGATTTGGCAGCCGCCTGCTCGATCTTGGCGACCAGCCCGGCGTTGGTCTGCACCTTCCAGCGCGCGTAGGCGCGCCGCGTGGCGATCTTCCAGGCGTTGGTCTCAGCCGGCGTGGGCAGGTGCACGTCGACGCCAAGCGCACGCACGCGGGTCACGTCCTCGGCGAACAGCTTGCGCACCAGTCCGATCTGCTGCCTGGCCGCATCTTGTGCGGCCTCGCGCACGATTTTCTGGTCGGCCGCGGTCCAGCTGGTCCAGATCGGGTTGGCAATCGCGAACAGCAAGATGTCGTTCGAGTAGTTCCACTTGGTCACGAACTTCTGGCCCAGCGTGTTGATCTTGGCTGCCAGGAAGACCTCGAGCGGGTTTTCCTGTGCGTCCACCGCACCCGAGGCCAGCGCCGGCTGGGTGTCGGCCCAGCTCATGTAGGTCGGGTTGGCGCCCATGCTGTTCATGATCTCGCCGTACATCGGGCTGCCCACCACGCGCACCTTGATGCCCTTCAGGTCGTCGGGCTGCTTGATCGGGCGCTTGGAATTGCTCATCTGACGGTAGCCCGTCTCGCCGATGGCCAGCGGTTCGGCCCCGGCCTTGCGCACCAGGTCGAAGTAGTCGCTGACGATGGCCGGCTCGGTGGTAGCTGCGTCCCAGGCCTTGTGGTCGGGCAGGATGAAGGGCAGCGTGAACACGCCCAGTTGCGGCACCGTGCCCGACCAGTTGATCGGCGCACCACACAGCACGTCGATGGTGCCTTGGCGCATGGCCGAGAATTCGCGGTCCTGCTGGCCCTGCACCAGGCTGGCACCGGGGTATTGCTTGATGTTGATGCGGCCTGCGGTGCGCTCGCGCACCAGGTTGCCGAAGATCTCACCGCCCTTGCCCCAGGCAAAAGCCGGCGGCACCACGGTGCTCATCTTGTACTCGGCCTTGTAGGCACCCTGGGCATGGGC
>JANOJJ010000012.1:0-4535 GCA_031408155.1 Rubrivivax sp. | reverse complement strand
TCAAGAAGCCGATCACCAAGGCCGCGGACTTCAAGGGTCTGAAGTTCCGCACCAATGGCCTGGCGATCGGCTTCTTGAACCAGCCCAGCGGCTGCGTGGCCATCGGACCGTAGAGGAACGACACCACGTTGCCGCCAATCGACGCGTAGAGCTTGGTCAGCAGTTCTTGGCCGCCGCCGTACTTGTGCCAGGCCAGCAGCATGTTGGCGTCCATGCCGAAGGCCGGGCCGGAGTTCCACAGCGCGAGCGCATTCTGCTTGCCGTAGTTGTAGCCCAGCACGCCGTGGCCGCCATCGAGCGTGCCTTTGGAAACCGCGTCGAGCAGGCCGAACGCGGGCACCACCGAACCGGCGGGCAAGACTTCGATCCTCAACTCACCGCCGGTCATGTCGTTGACCTTCTTGGCGAAGTCGGTTGCGTACTCGTGGAAGATGTCCTTCGACGGCCAGGTGCTCTGGAAGCGCAAGCTGGTCGTCGTCTGGGCAGTCGCGATCATCGGCGTGGCCATCGCGCCGGCACCAGCGGTGGCAACGGCGGCGGACTTCAGAAAACGGCGGCGCAGCGCGGGCGTGGTGGCTTCAGTCATCGGGTACTCCAGATTGGTTGTCATTGGGCTGCGTGGAGGATCGAAAACGCAGCTGGGCTCGGGCACCCCGTCAATATCCGCGCTGCCCACGTCAGATGCAACTGGGGCTTACCTGAGCGCAAGCTCTGGCGGCGTCTCGTCGACCGCGGGAGTTGCTGCCTGCGATTGCATCCATGCGGCTTGGTGGTGCGAATGGGCCTGACAGGCGATCCAGTTGCCATAACGCCACAGCGCGCGCAGACTGGGCCGCCGCTGGCGCTCGCCACTGCGCCGGATCAGTCGCCGCCGCTGAACACCGTCAACACGCCGGTGTAGCCGTACAGATGCCGGCGCGCGATCTCGCCGCCGGCGAAAAAGCCCACCAGCGGCACCTCGCCGAGCGCGTGCTGGATGATCTTCAGCTCGGCCGAAGGCCCGCCGAAGTGCGGGCCGCCGCGGCCGGCGCAGCTGACGTAGAGCGCGCCGCGGATGCGCGGCGGCGCAGGCAACGCCGCGCCCACCGCCACTGGCATGGCCTCGGTGCTGCTTTCCAGCTCGTCGCGGATCTCGGCACAGATGCGCACGAGGTCGCGCCGCGCGGCCTGCACGTCACGGCCGCAGAAGGCCAGCCGCATTCCCGGCGTCACGCGGTCGGCCAGCGCGACGGCCTGACGGCCGGGATCGAGCCCGAGCAGATGGCGCACCCGCACGTCGGCGCCGAACTGGCCGCCACGGTCGAGCGCGGTGTCGGCCGCATCCACCAGCCCGGCCAACGTGGCACGCAGCTTGGGCAGCGCGGCGCGGTGGTCGGCCAGGTCGTCGATGGCCAGGTCCTGCAGCAGCAGCGGCAATGCAGCCTGGCCATCGAGCTGCTCAACCACGTTGGCCTGGCAGCGCGTGATGGTGCGCGTCGGCCCGACCGGTTGGCAGCCTTGGGTGACGCGCGAGATCAGGCCTACGTCGTGCGTGAATGCCACGCCCGACAGGCCGCCGCGCCAGATGCCGTCAGCCACCGTGACCGTCGCCGTGCGCGACGCCGCCAGCCCGCCGAACAGGTAGCCGCTGGTGGTGCGGCTGCTCATCTCGGCGATCAGCTCGGCGATGTCGGGCGTGGACCCGTCGGCGTGCACCAGCGCGGTGTAGGAGTCGATGCGCGCCAGCGGACGGGCGCCGGAGAAGACCTCGAACTGCGCCGCCGGCAGGTCGCACTGCATCAGCACCCGGGCCGGCTCGTGGAAGTACTCGACGCCGCTGGCGGCCACGCCCACGCCTACGCAGCCGGCCCAGGCCAGGTCGGGCCAGCGCTGGCGCAACTCGTCGAGCAGGGCCTGGGCCTGTGCTGCGTAGGCGTCGGTGAAGTAGACCAGGCCCAGCGTCCAGCCGGCCGGCCGCGCAGCGCGCTGCGCGTCGATCTGTGCTGCCACCAGCGCCAGCGCCCTGCGCCAGTCGGGGTGCGTGGCGTGGCCGGTGATGAAGGCGCTCATCGACGCGCTCGGGCCGTGCGCGGGGCGCGGCTTCAGCGGCTGCGCTTGGCCGCCGCCTTCTTGGCCGTGGTCTTGCGCGCCGGCGCCTTGAGCGCGGCCTTGGCGTCGTAGGCCATCGGCTGCACGGCCTGCTTGAAGGCAGTGCCGGCGATCTCGGTGGCGGCCTGCACCGGGGTGTCCTTGATCGCGTTGGCCGCGAGCTCGCTGAACTGGCGCGTCAAGGCGCCCCACCATTGCATCGGATCGACCGCACCGGCGGCCGGCGTTTTGGCCTTGCCTTCAGGCGCCGACTCGGATGCCGGCGCAGCCGCCTTGGGCACGAAGGCCTCGGGATCGAGCTTCATCGAATCGCGCAACTCGCTCATCGGCAGATTCATCGTCCGCAGCGTGGCCAGCGTCATGCGCTGTACCTCCAGCGCCTGGATCGTGGCGCCGAGCATCTTGACGTTCTGCTCGAGCCAGAACTGCACCGTGCGCAACTCCTGGATGCGTTTGTCGACCTCTTCGGCGTCGAGCGTGGGCGCGATCCACTGGCTCATGCTGGGCATGCTGGAGCCGGCGCCTTTCATCAGGCTCTGCAGAAAGTCGAAGCCGGGGACCATCTTGGTGAAATCGGGCGTTGCCATGGCGTACTTTGCGTTGTTGGGCCGCGCTCATTGTGCGCCGATGAGCCTTACGCGGGCGGCGATTCGCGGCTGCCGGCGGCGCCAGGCCGGCCGCGCCCCAGTGGCCCGACCACGGTCTGCTCGATCGCACCGAACACGCTGAGCCCATCGCGCCCCTTCATCTCGATGCGGATGGTGTCGCCGAACTTCAGGTAACCGGTGCTCGCCGCGCCGTTGTCGATGATTTCGTGCGCGCGCTGCTCGGCGATGCAGCTCGAGCCCTTGGCCGGGTCGGCGTTGCTGACCGTGCCGCCGCCGATGAGGCTGCCGGCGCGCACCTGTCGCGACCGCGCCAGGCGGGCGACGATGCGGCCGAACGGGAAGTCCATGCCCTCGCCCGCATCGGGCAGGCCGACCCGGCGGCCGTTCCGGCTGCTTTGCAGCGGCAGGTGGACGCGTCCGCCGGTCCAGGCGTCGCCCAGTTCGTCGGGTGTCACCGCCAGCGGACCGAAGGCGGTGGCGGTCTTGCTCTGCAGCCAGTCCAAGTCCTTGGCCAGCCCGTGTGGCAAGCGTTGGCGCAAGGTCCAGTCGTTGACCAGCACCAGCAGCCGAATGCCGTCCAGCGCCTGCTCGGGCGTGGCGCCCGTCGGCACATCGCCGGTGATCACGGCCAGCTCGGCCCCGAAGTCGATGCCGTCGGCCTCGTCGAAGAAGAACACGTCGTCGGTGGGTCCCAGCAGGTGGTCGCTGCCGCACTGGACCAGCAGCGGTTCGCTGCGCGCGTCGGGCGGCAGTTCGACGCCGCGGGCACGTTGCAGCAGCAGCAGGTGGTTGAGGTAGCCCGAGGCGTCGGCCCACTGGTAGGCGCGCGGCAGCGGTGCCATGCACCGTCCTGGCTCGAAGGCGAAGGCGTGCCGTGCCTTGCCGCCGTTGAGCGTGGCGGACAGGTCCTCGAGCTGTGGCGACACGAAGTTCCAGTCGTCCAGCACCTGCTGCAGCCGGGTGGCGGTGCCGCTGGCGTGGTGGGCCTGGGCCAGGTCACGCGAGACGACGACGAGCTGGCCGTCGCGCGAGCCGTCCTTCAGGGTGGCGAGCTTCATGTGGGATGCCGATCGGACAAAGGGACGCTGATGGCACTATTGTCCGGTGATGCCGACCACCGCCCCGCAGCCACCGGCGCTGGACCTGAGCCATCGCCCGCCGGTGCTGGCCGGCCTGCTGTTCGGGGTGCTGTTGGCGCACGCGCTGCTGCTCACCGGCCTGCCGGGCGGGCCGGGGCTCGATGACCGGTCCGTCGTGCGGCCCTTGAAGGTGCGTCAGATCGTGCGGCAGATCGCGCTGCCGGCGGCGCTGCCGCGGTCCGAGCCCGTCATGGTCCAGCCGGCGCGTGCCAGGGCGCGCGTGGCGGCGGCCCACAGGCCGGTCGCCGAACCGCTGGCTGGGTCGCTCGTCGAGCCTGCACCGGCGCCGCCGGCAATCGCATCCATCGAGGCGTCGGCGGCCGAGGCCGCAGCCGCCGCCGAACCTGTGGCCGTGGCCGTGGCTGAAGCCGCGGCCGACCGCGCCGAACCCGCTGCCAGCGCAGCCTCGGTGCCGGCCCCGGCAACAGGCGCTGCCGGCGACCCGGTTCCCACCTATGCCACCCGGGTGCCACCGGCTGCAGTGCTGCGCTACCAACTGCACCGCGGCCTGTTGACCGGACAGGGCCTGCTGAGCTGGCGCCCGGGCCCCGAGGGTTACGAGATGGCGATCGAAGGCACGGCGCTCGGCGTCGCGGTGCTGGGCTGGGCCAGCCGGGGTGCTTTCGATGGCGCGGGCCTGGCGCCGCAGCGCTTTGTCGACCGCCGCCGCGGGCGCGACGTGCGCGCCGCCAACTTTCAG
>JANOJJ010000847.1:0-3835 GCA_031408155.1 Rubrivivax sp. | reverse complement strand
GGTGGTGATGATCACCTCGGCCGACGACCGGCTGAAGGACGAGGCCGCCGCCGCCGGCGTGACGGTTCTGATGGGCAAGCCCTTCACCGACGACGAACTGGTCGGCCATGTAGCCCGGCTGGCGGGCGTGACGCTGGACGTCTGAGCACCGAGCTTGTCCGTGACGCTGCTGAGCTTTCTGCGGTCCCAGGTGCGAGCCAATCGCCTGGCCAATCTGCGCCTGCACGCGGCGATGGCCAGCCTGTCGCGTGACGAGCTGCATGCGCTGCGCACCAGTTTCTTCCCCAGCCTGGCGGCCACGCTCGACCACATCCTGTGGGTCGACTTGTTCTACCTCGACTGCATGGAAGGGCGCAGCGGTGCGCGCGAGCGCGCGCTGACCTGGTTGCCAGCCGACACCTTGGCCGCATTGGCGGCCGGTCAGGTGGCCAGCGACGAGCGTTTCATTGCGCTGCTGGACGCCAGCTCGCCGGCTGCACTGGAACGACTCGTCGACATCCCCCGCCATGACCATCTGCAGCACGAGCCGCTGCAAAACGTGGTTGCACATCTGATCAGTCACCAGGTACACCACCGCGGCCAAGTGCACGCCATGCTGGCGGGAACCACCGTCAAGCCGCCGCAGCTGGACGAGTTCTTGATGCGCAGCGAAGCGCACTTGCGACAGGTGGACATGGCTGCGTTGGGGTGGAGCGAAGACCAGCTCTTTGCCAGCTGAACGCCACGCGGCGGCGGCTCGATCTCCGTCGGGGGTGGCAAGCTCGTCCGGCGCACGGCCGACCAGGCAGCGCTGCGGCCGCGCAGCCACACTGAGCCGAGCAAGCCCGCGCAGCGCAAGATCACCCTGTCCACGCTGCAAAGTAAGCGTTCCGCGAACGACACCTTTGCGTGTCTGAACGCTGTGTGCTGAGGTCGGCGCCAGCAGCCCCGGCGCCGGGATGCCCTTGTCGATCATCTGTGCGGGCATCGGCGCGGCCTGGACGGTCTGGCAGCAGGCGCAGTGGGTGGCATCGATCTCGTGGTGACGCTCGATGCGCGGCAGGCCGGCGGGCAGCGCCTGGCGCACGGCTTGCCGCTTGGCCGCCGGTGCTGCGGGCGGCGCTTTGACCTCGTCCTGGGCCGCGCGGTCTTCGATCGCGGTGTCGGCCAGGATGGCGTCGAACAGCACCGCCTGCGTCATGCTGTCCAGGCTCTCGCTGGACGTGCCGAAGCGCCAGCGCTTCAGGCGGGCGATCTCGAAGTTCAGCGCTTCGTTCCTGGTCTTCTCGAACTTGAGTGGACGGCCAGACCCCGGCCACGGTGCTGCAAGGCCTGCTGTCAGGGCTGGCCCATCCGCTGATCGAGTGGAGTCACTTGCTTTTCCTGCTCGCCGCTGCAGTGCTCGCAGCAGCGGCACGTATCCATGTTGATGCTGCCCGTCTTCTGGCCTGAACACAGGCCCTGGCCAGCGCGCCGCTATCGGCGCGTAGCCGGATGCATCCACCCGACAATGCGGCCACGATGAATGCGGCCGCCCGGCGCGGCCCACTTGCTGCCGCGCATGAACCCCTCCCTGGTCCTGGCTGATGAAGGTGCAACGCCGGCCGCGGGCACTGCCTCGCCGCGGCCGGCGCTCACACCCTGCCTGCTGCTGGCCGCGCTGCTGCACCTGTGGCTGGTGGCCCTGGTCGGCACCGCGCCAGGCGACAGCGCCCAACCGGGCGCGGGCCCCCTTGGCGCGATCCAGATCCGCCTCGCAGGCCCTGGCCCGGCCAACAGCACGGGCCGCGCCAACATGACGTTGCCCAGCGGCGGGCTGCTTGGCCGCGCGCCCGAGCCGCGCTTTGGCGGAACTGTGCGCGATGCCAGGCCGCTGCCCTCACCCGAGCCCGGTGCGGCCGAGTTGGGCCTGTGGCGCGCCCGCCCGTCGCCCGGCCCGCTGAGCCGCCCGTCCGCACCGGTACAAACTCAGGTCGACCCTGCGCCCGTCGCGGCGCCGACCCCGGTGATGAACCGTCGAGAGCCGCAGGCGCCGCAGCGACGTGAGGACGTGGCGGCACCCGTGCTGGCCCCAGCGACCGCGCCCGAGCCCCCGCCGCGCCCGGCGCCCGACGCCAAGCCGGCCGGATCCACCGCGCCGAAGCTGGCACCGGTGGACACGGTCGAGGCGCCGGTGCTCGACCGTCCTGCGCAGGCCCAGCACGACATCGCCTATCCGGCGCCCGTGCCGACCGCTGCGCCGAGGCCGCAGGCGGCGCCGGCGCCGCTGCGCGACGAACGCGCCACGGCCCTGCCGTTGCCTGAGGCGGTGGCTCCACCGCCGCGACCAGCGCCGCTGCCGCAAGCCCTGGTCCCGGCTTCGCCGCTGCCGTTGGCGGTCGCGCCGCCGCTGACTCCGCCCGTACCCACGGCAACGCCACTCGTCCCGACGCCGGTACCGCAGCCGGTGGCCGTGGGTGTGGCAGCGCCCCCGTCAACGCCAGCCGTGCCGCTGAGCGCGATCGAACCACCGCCGCCGGCGCAGACAGCGCCGGCAGCTGAGCCGCCGCTTCCGGCTGCGGAAGCCGCTCGCAGCGTCGTACCGCGCTCGCCGACCCTCAGTCCCGTCGATGCCGGCGAGATGCAGCGCCTGCCGGCGCCCGATCTGGTGGCGCCCCCCATGCACGCGGTGGAGAACGTTCCCGCTCCACCTGCAGTCGCCCCGGCCCCGGCCGCCGTGCGGGAACCGGTCACGCCACCCTTACCCGCCGGTCTCGGCATGGGGCTGCCCGATGTGGGCGCACGCCAGGGCATCGACCGCGCCAGCCCGCCCTCGGCCGCAGCCAGCACACCGCGTCTAAACCTCGAATTGCCGCGCGGGCGCGCCCCGCTGCCGGGCCTGGCTGCGTCGCGACTGCTCAACCTGGTGCCGCCGCCACCCGAACGCAAGTCTGCGTTGGCCGAAGGCATCGAGAGGGCGGCCAAGCCCGACTGCCGCAAGGCCTACAGCGGCCTGGGCCCGCTGGCCGTGCTGCCGCTGGCCGTGGATGCGCTGCGCGATGGTGGCTGCCGCTGGTAGTGGCGTAGCGGGCTGCGGCGACGCCGCGGCCGATCTGGACCTTCGCGACGTCCAAGCGTTGCAAGGCGTCTTCAAGGGAGTGCGCAAGGCAAGCAACCGAGCGACCCCAACCCAAGCCAGCCGACGGAGCGTTTCGTAGACACGAATCGCACCCCGGTCCACATTGCTGCCATCCTGACCCCAGCTCCAGCCTTGGCCCGGTGGCCGAGGATCCGGGCCTTCGCATCGGCAACAAGTCGCGCTTGGCGGTGCCGGGCTTCGACGCCGCGATGGTACGCACCGATACGCCGACGCTGGTGCCCGGCTTGCCGCGCCCAGCCATGTGTTCTGTTTCGCGCGCAGCCCGGTCGAGCAGGTGCTGCGCCCTACACACCCGAACCGCTTCGTGCGCGAATCCCGCGTCGACGCCGGCACGCAGCGGTCGCGGCCCGGCGCGGGCAGGTTCACGCTCGACGGCCGAACTCCTTGCGCACCACCGCGCCGTTCTTGGTCTCGGCCAGGCCGGTGTCGTTGCTATGGCGCGGCCGGCTGCGGGTGAACTCGACCTTGAGCTTGTCCAGCATCTTGGCCACCCGGTGGTTGACGTACTCGCTGCCGTTGTCGGCGTGGAAGCCCAAGATCTCGAACGGGAACTGTTCGAGCATCTGCTCGATGACGGGCAGCAGGTGCGCCTCGGAGATGGTCTGCACCGTGGCCACCACCTGCCACTGCGTGACGCAGTCCACCGCGTTGATGTGATACAGGCCCTTGGTGCCGTCCAGGTCGCCCTGGTGCATGCTGTCGATGCGGATGAAGCCC
>JANOJJ010000294.1:0-10288 GCA_031408155.1 Rubrivivax sp. | reverse complement strand
GCCTGCCAGGACTGCGGCAACGCGTTCGAAATGCTCGTCCGCTCGGACACCCAACCGGCCTGCCCGGCCTGTCATTCCAGCGTGCTGGAAAAGCAGCTGTCGGTGTTTGCCACCGCCGAATCAGGCGCTGACCGCGCCCCGGCCATGGCCGGGCCCTGCGGCAGCTGCGGCAACCCCGACGGGCCCGGGGCCTGTCGCTTCAACTGACAGGCTGAGCGGCTGTGGCCGGTCAGAAACTGCGCCACAGCGTCAGCGTCCCCAGGTCCTGCCTGGCCTAACGCTGCAAGCGAATCACCCGCCCGTCGGCGTTGTCGGTCAACACGTAGAGCCAGCCATCGGGCCCCTGACGTACGTCGCGAATGCGGGCGCTTAGGTTGCCCAGCAAGCGCTCTTCGGCCACCACCTTGCGACCATCGAGCGTCAGCCGGATCAGCGCCTCTGCGCGCAAGGCACCGATGAACAAGCTGCCCTTCCAGCCGGGGTAGCGATCACTGGTCAGAAAGGCCATGCCGCTGGGCGCGATGGAGGTCGGCAGCCAGGTCTTCAGCGGCTGCTCGAAGCCCGGCCTGGGCCCTGGCTCGCCGATGCGCGTGCCGCTGCCGTAATTGCGGCCATCGGTCAACAGCGGCCAGCCGTAGTTTCGTCCGCCCTCGACCAGGTTGATTTCGTCGCCGCCTTGCGGCCCGTGTTCGCTCACCCACAGCTCGCCGGTGTCGGGGTGCAGCGCCGCGCCCTGCACGTTGCGATGACCCAGGCTCCAGATCTCGGGCTTGAAGTCGGCGCGGCCGACGAACGGGTTGCCCGCCGGCACGGCCCCGTCGGCGTCGATGCGCACGATCTTGCCCAGGTGGTTGCTGCCCACCTGGGCGTCATCCTTGCGCGAGAAACGGTCGCCCAAGGTCACGAACAGCAGGCCATCGCGCGCGAAGACGAGCCGGCCAGCGCAGTGCAGGCTGCTGGAGACCTTCGGGAGCTGGCGAAAGATCGTCTTCACGTCCAGCAGTTGGTAGCCCGCCAGCCGACCGCGGGCCACTGCGGTGCTGTTGCCGCCGTCACCGGGCTCGGTGTAGCTCCAGTAGACCAGGCTGTTGTGGCTGAACTTCGGATCGAGCACCACGTCGAGCAGGCCGCATTGCCCGCTGGCCACGATCGGCGGCAGCCCACCGACGGGCGCGGACAACTTGCCGTCGGGCGTGACGATGCGCAGCCGTCCCGGCCGCTCGGTGACCAGCATGCGGCCATCGGGAAGGAAGGCCAGTGACCAGGGGTTGACCAGGCCCCGCGCCAAGGTCACGGGCTTGAGGGTTGCGGCCGCTCGGACCGGCGTGGCCAGAATCAAGGCCAACGCCAGCAAGGTCCAGGCCGGCAGGGATCGACAAGGGTTCATGTCGCGATGATGCCTGTTCGGGCCAGCCTCGTCGCAGGCAGCGACCGCTTGCGGCTCAGCTTCTCAGTCTCTCAGTCGGCGGCTTCGACCACCATCTGTACGCGCGCCTGGCCGTTGTAGTCGTCCAGGCTCAGGCGATAGGCCAGCCGTGCGCGTTCGGGCAGAGGCTCGACATGGCCGAACCAGATCGCGTCGCGAGCCACGCCGCCCGGCAGCTTCAGGCGCAGCTTGAGGTGCTTGTCGGCCACCAGCCGCTGCTGCAGCACCTGCACCTCGTCGCAGAAGGTCGGCGCCTCGAAGCCCTGGCCCCAGACTTGCGCGTCGAGCAGGGCCACCGTCTCGGCGTTGAACCACTCCACCGCCAGCGGGCCATCGGTGCGCACGGTGCGCATCAGCGTGGCGGCGTCCAGCCCTTCGCGTGCGACCTGCTCGAAGGCGCCTGCAAAGGCCTCGAAGCCGCTCTCCTCGATCGTTGCCCCGGCGGCCATCGCATGGCCGCCGAAGCGCAACAGCAGGCCCGGGTGGCGCTTGCTGACCAGGTCCAGCGCGTCGCGCAGGTGGAAGCCCGGGATCGAGCGCCCCGAGCCCTTGAGCCGGCCGTCGGCGCCGCGCGCGAAGACGAAGGTCGGCCGGTGCAGCCGGTCCTTCACGCGGCCGGCGATGATGCCGACCACGCCTTCGTGGAAACCGGCGTCGTACAGCGCCACTGCGGGCGGTGCGCCATCCAGCGCCAGTTCGACCAGCGTGGCCTCGGCCTGCTCGCGCATGCCGGCTTCGACCTCGCGCCGTTCGCGGTTGATGGCGTCGAGCATCGCCGCCAGCTCGGCGGCGCGGCCGCTGTCGTCGGTGCTCAAGCACTCGATGCCCAGGGTCATATCGGCCAGCCGGCCGGCAGCGTTGATGCGCGGGGCCCAGCGCGAAGCCGAAGTCGAAGCCGGACGCCCGCGCCGGCTCGCGCCGCGCGACCGCGAACAGCGCGGCCACGCCGGGCTGCATGCGGCCCTTGCGGATGCGCTTCAGACCCTGCGCCACCAGGCGCCGGTTGTTGGCGTCGAGCTTGACGACGTCGGCCACGGTGCCCAGCGCCACCAGGTCGAGCAGCGAGTCAAGCCGAGGCTGGTCCGCCGGGCCAAAGCGCCCGCGCCGGCGCAGCTCGGCGCGCGCTGCCAGCAGCACGTAGAACATCACCCCCACCCCGGCCAGCGCCTTGCTGCCGAAACCACAGCCAGGCTGGTTGGGGTTGACGATGACGTCGGCCGCGGGCAACACCACGGTCCCCGCAACAAGCGCTGGCAGGTGGTGGTCGGTCACCAGCACCTGCAGCCCGAGCGCACGCGCATGGGCCACGCCGTCCAGGCTGGCGATGCCGTTGTCCACCGTCACCAGCAGCTGCGGTCGACCGGCCAGCGCCAGGTCGACGATGGGCGGCGTCAGGCCGTAGCCATGC
This sequence comes from Rubrivivax sp., assembly GCA_031408155.1. Classification (GTDB taxonomy): domain Bacteria; phylum Pseudomonadota; class Gammaproteobacteria; order Burkholderiales; family Burkholderiaceae_C; genus Rubrivivax. Next base: position 7,454 of record JANOJJ010000294.1, on the reverse strand, counting down.
AGCGCGCGGTCGGGCACTACATAGCCCAGGTCGGCCTTGTCGGCGCCCAACATCACCAGGCCGCGCAGGGCCACGGCGCAGGCGGTGGCGCCGTCGCAGTCGTAGTCGGCCACGATGCAGATGCGCCGCCGCGCATCGATGGCGTCGGCCAGCAGCACACCGGCTTCGGCCGCGCCGCGCAGGCCATCGGGCGGCAACAGGTGCTGCAGGCCGTCGTCCAGTTCAGCGGCCGAACGCACGCCGCGGGCGGCCAGCAGGCGCGCCAGCAAGGGGTGCACGCCGGCCCTTTCGAGCTCGAAACTGGCGCGCGGCGGCACGTCGCGCACGACGATGTGGGGCGCGCTCACAGCAACGCCAGTTCGCGCGCGGGGTCGAAGCCGGCAAAGCGAGACGCGACCCGGCCCCACAGTGCGCGCGGCGGCAACTCGAAGGACAGCGACGAGCGTTCGCCGCACAGCGTGATGCGCGTCGGCGCCAGGCTCGGCAGCTCGGCATCGATCCGGGCCCAGCCCTGGGCCCAGCCCGGCCAGTCTTCGGCCAGCGCGCAGTGCCGCAGGCGCTCGTCGAGCTGCACCTCGCCGCGGCAGGGCTGCGCCATGCCACAGCCGCTGAGCCAGAACGAATTGACCGTCGGCAGCCCACGCGCTTCGCGCTCATCGTTCAGCGGGTGGGTGTACAGCCGCATCTGCACCTCGTTCTGCAGCCGGCGCAGCAAGCGCGCCTGCGCGCCCGCGGGCAGCCAGCGGTCGACGTTGCGGCCGATCACGCGGTCCAGCGACGCCGTGGCCAGACCGGCCAGCGACTCGTGCGCGATCGTCCAGCGCAGCGCTGCACCCCAGTGCATCAGGAAGCCCTCACTCGTGAAGAGCTCGCACACCGCGTCGAAGCATGCGCGCGAGCTGGCCTCATCCAGCTGCAGCGCAGCCGGGTCGGTCAGGTTCAGCTGATCGCTGCCGACATGCCAATGCGCCGGCGTCAACAGGCCCCAGGCGCGGTCAGCGGGGTCCAGTCCGTCGGCCGCGACCTGGCGGGCGGCAAAGGGCAGTTGGCCGTCGCCACCGGTCCAGCCCCAGGCGCGCGCCAGCGCGCGTTCGTGTGGCGGGCTCAGGCTGAACTCGTCACCGTCGTCGCGTGTGCCCTCACGACCGGCCAGCAGGGCCTGCAGGTGAGGCCAGCGCAACGCGCGCAAGGCCTCACGACCGGCCTCGGACAAGGGCGCGGCGAACGGGATCACGAGATGCATGGAGCGGATTATCCGGTCCCGAGTACGCGCGCTCGCGCACCGGCGACGGCGCGCGTCGGCGAGCGCCCCGGCTGGCACCAGAGGTTCTGTCCCCGTGCCGCCCTGGCCATGGCGGTCGGTCAGAGGAGCGCGCCGCAGCAGGCTGCAAGCCGACGATAGCGCAAGGGCCCAGGGGTTCGAAGGCCCTCGGGTAGCATCCCCGCTCCATGAGTCTTCTTGACCGCCTGCCCTACGAATGGCACATCGGCTGGCGCTACACACGCGCCGGCCGCGCCGGGCGGCGTAACGGCTTCATCAGCTTCATCTCGGGCGTGTCGATGCTGGGCATCGCGCTCGGCGTGGCCGCACTGATCATCGTGCTCAGCGTGATGAACGGCTTCCAGAAGGAGGTGCGCGACCGCATGCTCAGCGTGATCTCGCATATCGAAGTGCTCGACGCGCAAGGCGGTGCGCTGGCAGACTGGCAGGCCACGGCTGCCGCTGCGCGCAAGGACAGCCACGTGGTGGGCGTTGCGCCGTTCGTGGCGGCGCAGGCCCTGGTGGCGCGCGACGAGGCGATGCGCGGAGCGATGATCCGCGGCATCGACCCCGTGCACGAGACCGCAGTGACCGACCTGGCGCGCCAATTGAGCGCAAGCGTGCTGGCCACGCTGAAGCCGGGGGCATGGAACCTGGTGCTGGGCGCCGAGCTGGCGCGCCTGCTGGGCGCGAACATCGGCGACAAGGTGACCCTGATCTCGCCCAGCGGCCAGGTCACGCCGGCCGGCGTCGTGCCGCGCCTGAAGCAGTTCACGCTGACCGGCGTGTTCGACAGCGGCCACTACGACTACGACAGCGGCCTGGCGCTGATCCATCTCGACGACGCCGCACGCCTGTTTCGCAGCGAGGGGCCCACCGGCGTGCAGCTGCGCTTGTCGGACGTCAACGACGCGCGCTCGGTTGCGGCCAACCTGGCGCATTCGCTCGGGCCCACGGTGCTGGTGCGCGACTGGACACGCACCAACCGCAATTGGTACGACGCGGTAGAGGTCGAAAAGCGAATGATGTTCATCATCCTGACGCTGATCGTCGCCGTGGCCGCCTTCAACCTGGTGAGCACGCTGGTGATGACGGTGACCGACAAGCGTGCCGACATCGCGATCCTGCGCACACTGGGCGCGAGCCCGCCTTCGGTGATGGGCATCTTCGTCGTCCAGGGCGCCAGCTCAGGCGTGATCGGCACCCTGTCGGGCGTCGGCCTGGGGCTGCTGGTGGCCTTCAACATCGACGTCATCGTGCCGGCGATCGAGCACGCGCTGGGCGTGGCCTTCCTGCCGGGCAGCATCTACGTTATCAGCCGCATGCCGAGTCAGCCCTTGGCCGCCGACATCGTGCCGGTGACGCTGATCGCGCTGCTGCTGGCCTTCGTGGCCACGCTGTACCCGAGCTGGCGCGCCAGCCGAGGCAACCCGGCCGAGGCGCTGCGCTATGAGTGAGCCCCCTCAGGTCGTGTTGCAGGCGACGGATCTGCACAAGCGCTACCGCGAAGGCCGCGGCACCGACGCGCTCGACGTGACGGTGCTGCGCGGCGTGAGCCTGAGCGTCGAACGCGGGCACACGCTGGCCGTGGTCGGCGCTTCGGGCTCGGGCAAGAGCACGCTGCTGCACCTGCTCGGCGGGCTGGATGCGCCGACTTCGGGCCGGGTCGAGCTGATGGGCCGCGACTTCGCGCAGATGGGTGCTGCCGAACAGGGCCGCTGGCGCAACCTGCACCTGGGCTTCGTCTACCAGTTCCACCACCTGCTGCCTGAGTTCAACGCGCTCGACAACGTGGCCATGCCGCTGCGCATCCGCCGCCAGTCGCCAGCCAGCGCGCGTGCGGCGGCGCAGGCCATGCTCGGCCGGGTGGGCCTGGCCGCACGCCTGCAGCATGCGCCGTCGCAACTGTCGGGCGGTGAGCGCCAGCGCGTGGCCATCGCGCGGGCGCTGGTCACGCAGCCGGCCTGCGTGCTGGCCGACGAGCCCACCGGCAACCTCGACCGCGAGACGGCGCTGGCGGTGTTCGAACTGATGCTGCAGTGCGCCCGTGAACAGGGCACCGCCTTCGTGGTGGTGACGCACGACGGCGCGCTGGCCGCACGCTGCGGCAGCACGCTGTCGCTCGGCCGCTGAGCACGGCGCCGGACCATGCTCACCCTGCCCTACGAATGGCAGATCGGCTGGCGCCTGGTGCGCACGCGGCGCGGCCAGCGCGTCGGCGGTTTCGTGTCCTTCATCGCCGCCACCTCGATGCTGGGCATCACACTCGGCGTGGCCGCGCTGATCGTGGTGCTGTCGGTGGTCAACGGCTTCCAGCGCGAGGTGCGCGATCGCATGCTCGACGTGGTGCCGCATGTCGACCTGCACGATCTGTCGGGCGCCTCGATCGTCGGCATGCCCGAGCTGACCGAACGCCTGCGCGCCTGGCCGGGCGTGCGTGGTGTGGCGCCCTTCGTCCACCTGTCGGTCCTGCTCGGCCGCGGCGACCTGCTGCGCGGCGCCCTGTTGCGCGGCATCGACCCGCAGCGCGAAGCGCAAGTCAGCAGCGTCACCCAGCGCCTGCCCGCTGCGGTGCTGGGCGCGCTGCAGCCGGGCAGCATGCAGGTCGTGCTGGGGCGCGAACTGGCGCGCGCGCTGGGCGTGGCCGTCGGCGAGCCGGTCACGCTGGTGCGGCCGGCGCAGCATCCGGGCGAAGCACCGCGACTGCTGCCGCTGACGGTGGCCGGCGTGCTCGACAGCGGCCACTTCGAATACGACAGCACGCTGGCCCTGATGCACCTGCAGGATGCGTCCACACTGGCCGAGCGGCGCGGCGCCAGCGGCCTGGCGTTGCGGCTGGACGATGCGCAGCAGGCGCCTGCGGTGGCTGCGGCGCTGCGTCGGGCGCTGGACGGGCAGCTCAGCGTGGGCGACTGGACCCGCACCAACCGCACCTGGTTCGAATCGGTGCAGATCCAGAAACGCATGATCGGCCTGATCCTGGCGCTGATCGTCGCGGTGGCGGCATTCAACCTGACCTCGATGCTGGTGATGACGGTGACCGACCGCCGTGGCGACATCGCCATCCTGCGCACGCTGGGCGCCAGCCCGGCCTCGGTGATGGGGATCTTCATGGTGCAGGGTGCCGCCAGCGGCCTGATCGGCACGGCCGGCGGCCTGCTGCTGGGGCTGGGGGCGGCGTTCAACCTCGACCACATCGTGCCGATGATCGAACGCTTGTCGGGCCGGCGTCTGCTCGAAGCCCAGATCTACCTGATCGACCACATGCCCAGCGATCCGCGCGCGTCCGAGGTGCTGTGGATCGCCGCGGTGTCCCTGGCACTGGCCGTGCTGGCCACGCTGTACCCAAGCTGGCGCGCCAGCCGGGTCGACCCGGCCGACGCATTGCGCCACGAATAGGCTTGAAGGCCCGGCGCCGGCAGGCTGGACCCGGGTACCCGACAATCGCCCGGTGCACCTGCTCAACGCCGACCTGCATTCGCATTCCACCGTTTCTGACGGTACCCTCAGCCCCGAAGCCTTGGCCGCGCGTGCCCATGCCAACGGCGTCGAACTGTGGTCGTTGACCGACCACGACGCACTGGCCGGTCAGGCCCGCGCACGCGAGGCTGCGCTCGATCTGGGCATGGCGTACGTGACCGGAACCGAGGTCTCGGTCACCTTTGCCGGCGAGACGGTGCACGTGATCGGGCTCGGATTCGACGTCGGCGACGAGGCACTGGCGGCCGGCCTGGCCGCCACCCGCGGCGGCCGGCTCGAACGCGCCCGCGAGATGGCCGCCGGGCTGCAGCGCGCCGGCATCGCGGGCGCGCTGGACGGCGCGCTGGCCTATGTCGATCAGCCTGAGGCCGTGTCGCGCACGCACTTCGCGCGCTTCCTGGTCGAACGCGGGCATTGCGCCGACATGCACGAGGTATTCCGGCGCTTTCTCAAGGAGGGCAAGCCTGGATTCGTGCCGCACCGCTGGGCCGGGCTGGGTGACGCGGTGCGCTGGATCACCGCCGCCGGCGGCGTGGCGGTGGTTGCGCATCCGGCACGCTGCCACTTTGCGCCGACGCTCGAGTACGCGCTCTTCAGCGAGTTCGTCGCTCATGGCGGGCGCGGCGTCGAGGTGATGGTGTCATCGCACAGCGAGTTCGAACGCCGCCGCTACGCCGACCTGGCGCGCGAGTTCAAGCTGTTCGCGTCGCGCGGCAGCGACTTCCACGACCCCGCGGAAAGCCGCGTCGACCTGGGCGACCTGCCCGACCTGCCCGGCACGCTCGAGCCCGTGTGGCAAGCGCTGGCAGCGCGCATCCAGGGCCTGCGCCGACCCGCTGCGGCGTGCTGAACAGCGGCGCGGCGACGGTCTACGAGTGGATGTAGCTCTCGAGCTGCGCGATCGTCATCTCGTGGTCATGAATGAGGTCGTCCAACAGGTCGCGGATCGAGATCATGCCGAGCACCTGGTCGCCCTTGACCACCGGCAGGTGGCGGATGCGCTTCTCGCGCATCAGCGCCATGCAGTCGCGCGTGCGCGTCTCCGGGCCGACGCAAAAGACATTGACCGTCATGATGTCGGCGACCTTGGTTTCCTTGCTGTTGCGCCCTTGCAGCGCCACCTTGCGCGTGTAGTCGCGCTCGGACATCACGCCGACCATGCGGTTGCCCTCCATCGCCACCAGGGCCCCCACCTCGTACTCGGCCAGTCGCTTGAGGGCATCGAACACGCTGTCGTCAGGGTGCACGGTGCGCAGCACGACCGGGCGTTGCCTGAGGAGTTCTGAAACCGGCTTCATGCTTGACTCCATCGCTGTGGCCGCGGCGCGGCGTCCGCGCCCCTAGGCTACACAAGTTGCCGCGCTGGCGCCAGGGCGACTGACTCCGGATCGGGTTCGGTCCCGTTCGGTCCCGTTGGTCCCCGTCAGCCGGCAGCGGCCACCCAGCGGCACGGGTCGGGCCCCGCATGCGAACATGCGCAACCGATGCCCACCCTGTCCCCACCCCGTACTGCCTTCAACCTGCGCCGCTGGCTGCTGCTGGGCACGCTGGCCGTGCTGGCGCTGGCCGGCTGCCAGACGCTGGACGACCAGCAGCGGCGCTGGATCTTCCAGCCCTCCGACCGCAGCTGGGGCGGCTCGGCCGCCGCCGCTGAAGGCATGCAGGAGGTCTGGATCCGCTTCGATTCGCGCGCGACCGGCGAATCCGCACGCCTGCACGGCCTGTGGCTGCCCGGGCCGCGCGCGGACTCGCCCGCGCTGTTGTACCTGCACGGCGCGCGCTGGGACGTGCGCGGCAGCGCCTACCGCATGCGCCGCATGCACGAGCTGGGATTCGCCGTGCTCGGCGTCGATTACCGCGGCTTTGGTCAGAGCACACCGCAGTTACCGTCGGAGACCATGGCCTATGAAGATGCGCGCGCCGGCTGGAACTGGCTGGCCGCGCAGCGGCCGCAGGCCAGGCGCTTCGTGTTCGGGCATTCACTGGGCGGCGCCATCGCTGTGCACCTGGCCAGCGAGGTCGACGACGCGGCCGGGCTGATGGTCGAAGGCGGCTTCACCTCCATCGCCGACGTCTTTCGCAGCTTCAAGTGGGGCTGGCTGCCGGTCGGGCCGCTGATCACGCAGCGTTTCGACGCCGGCGGCCGCATCGCCCGCGCGCGCGTCCCGGTGCTGGTGGTGCACGGCAGCGAAGACCGCCTGATTCCGGTCGAACTGGGGCGTGCGCTGTATGAACTCGCGCCCGAGCCCAAGCGCTTCGTGCTGGTGGAAGGCGGCACGCATCACAACACCAACGGCCTGGCGCAGCAGCAGTACCGCTCGGCAATGGCCGAGCTGTTCGGGTTGCCTGCCACGCACTGACACCAGCTTCGGCCGTCTGGCCGACCCGTCGGGTTGATCGGTAGTGCGGGAACAGGCGGCCGCGCCTGGGCCGGGCCCAGGCCGCGCAGCGCCCGTATCCTCGGGTCGATGAATGCGACCGAAACCGAACCGCGTGCCGCCTGGGTCGTCGTCTGGGCCTGCTTCGTTGCGTTGGCGGTGATCTTCGGTGTGTCGTTCTCATTTGCAGCCTTGTTCGAGCCGCAGCAGCAGCAGTTCCAGGCCCGACGCGCCGACCTGTCGCTGATGTTCGGGCTGTCCGGGCTGATCTATTTCGTGCTCGGCGCGGGTGCCGGGCTGCTGGCCGACCGCTTCGGGCCGCGCCTGGTCACCAG
>JANOJJ010000825.1:0-17505 GCA_031408155.1 Rubrivivax sp. | reverse complement strand
CCCAGTTCCAAGCAATCCGTCTGGAACAGTGCGATGGCCGAGGGCAAGTCGATACACAAGAAGCTGCTGGCCGGCGCCAACTTTGGCGATCTGGCACAACTCCACAGTGGCGACAGCAGCGCCAGCCGGCGCGGTGAGATGGACTACACCCACCGCGGCATGCTGCCCGAGGCTGTGTTCACGGTGGTCGACAAGCTGCAGCCCAAGCAGTTGAGCGAGCCGGTGCAACTGCTCGAAGGCGTTGCAATCATGCGCCTGGACGATCGTCGCGTCGCCACTCAGCGCGCGTTCGATCAAGTCAAGGCCCGCGCCGCCGAACTGTGGCAGCGTGACGAAGCAGAATCGCGCTGGAAGAAGCTGATCGCCGAGTTGCGCAAGGGAGCAACCATCCGCATCGACGAGAGCCAGTTTGTGCCGCTGCGGGGCACAAGCGACCGGCCACGTTCGGGTTGAGGCCAGGCGCTTTCGCTGGCACTGCACGAGGATACAGCCCGTGCCTGTCGGCCCCGCTCCACGTCTGACCGCCAGTCGCCGTCGCTGGCGGCGGCGCGTCTTGCTGACGCTGCTGGCGCCGGCCATGCTCCAGATTTCACCGGTTGGCGCTGCACCATTTGCTGCGCGCGCGACCGCGTCTGACCCGCCAACGGGCGACAACGCCACTGTCGATCTGACGGTGGCCGAAGAGCCATTGATCCGCGGGACGGGCATCCGCTGGTCGATCGCGCCCTGGCGTTGGGCTGGCAGCGTGTCGCTCGATGTAAGGCGCGTCCGCGGCGAAACCGGCTTCAGCACGAGCAGCGGCGTGATCACCGGTGACATCGACTTCGCCAGCTACGTCTGGCAACCCTGGTTCATCCAGTTGCGTGGCGGCGTTGGCCTGGTGCTCGACCGCAGTCGCAGCAGCGGCGGCGATTCGTCGGCCGCAAGCGGCAGCGGGCGCGGTTTCACGGCCCGAGCCGGCGTCAGCGTCTTTCCGGCCAGCCGCTTTCCGTTTGAAGCGCGCTTCGACGTCGGCGACTCACGCGCCGGCGGCGAGACCCTGATCTCCCACTTCCGCACCTTGCGGCTGGGGCTGAGCCAGTCCTGGACTCCGGCCGTTGGCAACGACAACTGGCGGATAAATTTCGATCACAGCCGCGTCTCGGGCGACAACGGTGTCGGTGACACCCTGACCGCGTTGGCCGGTAACGGAATTTTGCAGCGTGGTGATCATCACTTCGATCTCGGTGCCAACTGGAGCGTCAACTCACGCAAGGAAACCGACGACAAGACACAGCAGGCGCTGTTGAGCGCACGCCATGCCTGGCAGGACAACAAGGGCCTGGCAGTCGACAGCGTGGCGAGCTGGAACGATCTGAGCTTGCGCCTGGGCAGTGACGGATCGCGATTATCCCTTGACACGCGGCTGATCCAACTGTCCACCGTGGCCAGTTGGCGGCCGACGCCGGGCCAATGGCTGTATGACGAAGCCGCGCCGCTGGTGGTCACGGCCGCGGTGCGAGTGCTCGACTCGAACACAGGCACTGGCGGCATCAGCCAGGGCGCCCGCAACTTCAGCCTGACTGCAGGCGCAAGCAAGGAATTCTCACGCGAGTGGCGCGGCAATCTCGGCTTGAGCCTGAACCGGCTCGACGGCAGCGGCGGCGCCAGCAGCAGCGTCGCTGCGATCACGGGCACGCTGGTGCACATGCCGGCACCCGTGACCTTCGGCCAGTGGCGCTGGACGCCTTCGGCAGCGTTGAATCTGAGCCTCAGTGACGCCCCTGAAGGCGGGCAGCGCACCGTCGTTGGTCTGCAAGGCGCTCACGGTGTCAATCGCTCCTGGGTGCCATTCGATGGGCAGTCCGTGGGCGTGAATGTCTCGCAGAGCCTGGCGGTGCTGCATGAATCGCCGGCGGGCAATATGTCGCGTGGCGTCTCGCATTCGGCGGGCATGTTCTGGCAAGGCGGCGGCGAGCGCGGCCAGACCGCTGCCAGTCTCACGGTGAGTGACTCGCGCTCCTATGCCGAGGTCACTGGCCAGTACCAGTTCGCCAATTTACAGGTCACGCACCGAACCAATCTTTCGCGCTACCAGAGTCTGTCGGCCAATCTGACGCTGCAGGCCAGCCGCAGTGACGTCGAACAGCTCGACGCCTTCACCGGCCAGCGGCGGCTGACCAGCGACGGTTGGCAGCGCTACACCAGCGGCACGGTCAGTTTCGAGAGCCAACGTGTGTTCGGCGTGCCGCGGCTGCGCTTTACCAGTGTGCTCACCCTCAATTCCCAGCAGCTCGAACGCCGGTCGGCCGGCGACTTCGACGCTCCGCTGGAGAGAGTGACCGAGTCGCTCGAGGCACGGCTCGACTGGGTCGTCGGCCGCCTCGATACGCGCTTGTCGGCGCGCCTGGTGCGCATCGACGGCCGCATGGTATCCGCGCTTGCGGCACGGGCTGTTCGGCGTTTCTAATGCTGTTCCTGCGGAGACCCCAAGTGACCTTCCTTTCCCGAGTGAGAGCGCTGCTGCTGGCTCTGGCCATGGCCTGCGCTGCAGGCTCTGCGATCGCCGAGTACGGCGACATCGTGATCAACAACTACTCCGACGGCGCGGGCATGCGGCCGGTGGTGTTTCCGCACTGGTTCCACCGCGTACGCTTCCGCTGCAAGGTCTGCCACGCCGACCTGGGGTTTCAGTTCAAGGCCGGTGGCAATGAGATCAACATGCTCAAGATCATCGACGGCCAGTTCTGCGGCGCCTGCCACAACGGCGAATTGGCCTGGTCGGCCGAGAACTGCAACCTGTGTCATTCAGCCAAACCCAACACCGTGACCCAGGTCCACGAGAGCACCTTGCAGAAGCTCGCGCCGGCACCGCCCGCGGCCAACACGGCTGCCAACAAAGGAGCCCCGCGATGAAGTCCGTGCTGCGCGTCGTTGCGCTGATGATGGCGGTGGCTGCGACCGCCGCGGTTGCCCAGTCCGCGCCCAGGGCCGTGTATGACGCCGCGTGTGTCGCCTGCCACGGCAGCGGCCTGCTCGGTGCACCCAAGTTCGGCGACGCCGCCCAGTGGGCACCGCGCATCAAGACCGGCATCGACGCGATGGTCAAGAACTCGATCAGCGGCACCGCCAAGGGCATGCCACCCAAGGGTGGGCGCGCCGACCTGAGCGACGCGCAGATCAAGGCCGTGGTCGAGTACATGGTGGCCGCGGCCACGCCAGCGCCGGCAGCAGCCGCAGCGGCGGCACCGAGGGCACCGGTTGCCGCTGCCGCGAGGCCGCCGAATGCCGCGTCCGCGGCCGAGGTCAACGCCTTCAACCGCCAGCTCAAGCCGCTGGGCCGCTTCAACCGGCCGGCAGCCGAATCGGGCATCCACGACCCGACCAACGACATGACGCTGCAACTGCAGCCGCCGTCTGTCGCCTTCTCGACGCTGCCCAAGAGCATGGCGGGCAATCATGTCGACTGGGTCAAGGCGCTCGACAGCAAGGGCATCGCCCCGCGCTGGGATCGCAACGACCCGGCAGCCGCTGCGGTGGTGATGGACCTGAACATCGTGCGCGAGGTCAAGGGCTCGATGCCCGACGTGGTGTATCCGCACAAGCAGCACACCGAGTGGCTCGACTGCTCGAATTGCCATCCGGCGATCTTCGTGCCGCAAAAGGGTGCCAACCAGATCAGCATGGCCAGCATCCTGCTCGGCCAGAAGTGCGGGGTCTGCCACGGCAAGGTGGCGTTCCCGGTGTCTGAATGCCGCCTGTGTCATTCGCGCAAGAAGGCCGCCGCAGCCACGACGGCCGAGGCCAAGCCGTGAATGCCCGCAGCGGGCTAGCACAAGGCGCGCTGCTGGCAGTACTGGCGTTGCCGGTGCCGCAAGCTGTCGCGGCCGACGACGATGCAGTGGCCCGCACCGCACTCGAACAGCGTTTGCGTTTGACGGCGTCGCTGATGGCCGACGGCAACACGGCACGGCGCATCATGGCCAGCGGCAACCAGCGAGCCCTGGCGCACCTCGACGAAGGCAGGGTGCACCACGCCCTGGCGCAGGACCTGCTGGGCAAGGGCGACCTGTCAGGCGCACGGCGGTCGGCCGACGAGGCCCTCAAGCACCTCAGCATGGCGCGCCGCCTGGTGCCAGACGAGCCTGGCCGACAGGCCGCCGCGCGCAAACGCTTCGACCAGATGCTGGCCAGCGTGGAGCGCTTGATCGAGTCGTTGCGTCAGCGCTTGGCGTCGACCGTCCGGTCGGACACCGAAGACGGTGACCTGCTGGCCGCCACCGGCTTGCTGCAGGCCGCTCGTGGCTTTGGCGCCGATGGCCGTGTCGACGACGCCGTGCGCGCGCTGACCGCTGCCGAGCGCCACGTGCTGACCGGCATCAACCGGTTGCTGCACGCCCGCACGCTGGACTACACCGCCCGCGCTGGCACGCCGGCCGAGGAGTTCGAACTCGAACTGGCGCGCCACCGCAGCCTGGCTGAACTGGTCCCCTTGGCCGTCAACGACCTCAGGCCAAGGGCCGATGCACTGGCTCTGATCGACCGCTACACCGAAGCCAGCACGGCACTGCGCAGTCAGGCGCAACAGCGCTTCGCCGCCGGCGACACCCGGCAAGCGCTGGTCCACCTGAACAACGCGCTACTCTATGTGCAGCGTGCGCTGACCAGCGCGGGGCTGGTTGTTCCGCAGGCTGCCGGAGGCACTCAATGAAGTATCTGCTCGTCGTCGTGCTGGCTCTGCTGACCGGCATGATGGCCTGGGCGCAAGATCGCGCCACGCTCGAGCGCCGGGTGCAATCGGTGGGGACGTTGATCGAGAGTTCGTCGGCAGCGCGACAGATCGACAGCAGCGGCGTCAGCGCCGCGCGCGAGCGGCGCGACAACGCACGTCTGTTGCACCGCGAGGCCGGATCCTTGGTGCAAAGCGGTGACCTGGCTGGTGCCGCCAAGTTGCTCGACCAGGCCGCGCGCGAGATGATGAATGGCGCGCGCCTGGCCCGCCCAGAGCAGGTGGCCGGTGAGAAGGCCCGACGCGACTTCGACACCCAGCTGGAAAGTGCGCGCGCGCTGCTGATCGCCCAGCAGCGCATCACGCAGGAGAAATCTGCCCCACGCGAGGCCCTGGAGGCCACACGCGGTATCGAGGGCGACCTCGCAGCTGCCGAGCAACTCGCTCGTGATGGCAAGCTCGATGCCGGCCGGGCGCGCCTGGACCGCGCCTACCTGACGGCTCGGGTGTCGATCGAATCCATGCGTCGCGGCGACACGCTGGTACGGTCGCTCAGCTTCGCCAACAAACGTGAAGAGTTCGACTACGAAGTCGACCGCAATGACACTCACCGCTTGCTGATCAAGCTCCTGCTGGCCGACCGAAAGGACGCCAGTGGCGCGATGCCGCCGATGATGCAACCCTTCATCGACAAGGCCGGTGTGTTGCGCCGCGACGCCGAAGACATGGCCAAGTCCGGCGACCACGCAGCGGCGGTCAAGGCGCTCGAGGACTCGACGCGCGAATTGGTGCGTGCCATTCGCGCCGGCGGCATCTACATCCCCGGCTGACCGTGGACCATGCTGCAGCGCCACCGACGATGCACACACCACCCGGAGCGACCTCGGTGGCGCCGGGCGCTGCGGCAACTCCTGCGCGGACCCCTGCTGGTGCTGCTGCTGGCGATGACGGGGCTGGCGATTGCCGCCGTGGTCGGGCGCTGGGTGCCGCTCGAGAAGGATGGCTTGCACGACCCCGCCGGCCCCGGCATCAAGTTGCTGCAGCAGCCGGCCGAAGCGCTGGCAGGCTTGCCTGCCGACACCGCCGGCAACCAGGTCCGCTGGGTGCAGGCGCTGCAGACCCGCGCCATCAACCCGCGCGCCAACCTGTTGCCGGGCACCGAAGTGCGATTGCTCGACCAGGACCTGATCGTCGCTCGCAACGGCTCGTTGCCGGCGGTGAAGTTTCCGCACCTCGCCCACACGCTGTGGCTGGACTGCAGCAACTGCCACGAGCAACTGTTCAAGTCCAAGGCCGGCGCCAACAAGTTCAGCATGACGGCCATCCTGAACGGCGAACAGTGCGGGCTGTGCCATGGCGCGGTGGCGTTTCCCCTGACCGAGTGCAACCGTTGTCACAGCGTGCCCAACGCGTCCTTGCGCGGGAAGCCAGGCCCATGAAGCGACGGCTGCTTGCAGCGTTGCTGTTGGCCGCCGCGCCGGCCCTGCTGCAGGCTGAATACGGTGACGTCGTGATCAACAAGTATTCCGACCAGCAGGGCGTGCGACCGGTGATCTTTCCGCATTGGTTCCACCGCATCCGCTACCGCTGCAAGGTCTGTCACCATGAACTGGGCTTCAAGATGCGTGCCGGAGCGAACGAGGTGCTGATGACCGACATCATCGACGGCAAGTTCTGCGGCATGTGCCACAACGGCCAGATCGCCTGGGGCGCCGAGCGCTGCGAGCTGTGCCATTCGGGGCTGCCGCGCACGCCGGCGGGCATCGCTGGCGGCGCTCAGACCTCTGGTCCGGGGCGATGGTAGCCATGCGGCGTCGCAGCCTGTTGCTGTCGACCCTGCCGTTCGCGGCAGGACTGAAGGGCTGCGCGTCGTCGTCCGGCCCACCGGCTGCAGGCGACGCCGCATCGGCACCGGTGCGCAGTTTCATCGGCGGCTTCCTGGCGCCGACGCTGCCGACCGTGCCCCTGCCCGGCACCCTGCCGAGGCTGGGCAGCGGCATGTTCGTCAAGCTGCAGGTGCCGACGGCGCTGGCCTTGCGTGGATTCGACATGCTGGTGGCGGACCTGGCCAGCAGCCGCCTGTGGCGGGCCGAACTCATCATGCAGACGCTTACACCCGTGGCCGGCGCGCCGGTCGGGCCGGGCACGGTGCTGCTGCTGGGTGCCGACCGCTCAGCGTGGGTGATGGATCCGCCGGCGCGCCAGGTGCTGCGCTTTGCCGCCGACGGTCGCTTGATCCAGACCTGGCGCACCGGCAGCAGTGCACCGGTCGGGGTCGCAGTCTTCGACGGCGGAGCGAGCCTGATGGTGGCCGAGTCGGCCTGGGGTCAATTGTCCGAACTGCGCAGCGGCGGAGCGCTGGCGCTGTCGGTGCTGCCGAGGCGTGGCGACGGAACGCGCATCGGCGCTGTCGACGCGCTGGCCGCCGGCCGTGAGCATCTGTTCTTGCTCGACCGGGCGGCTGGCGTCGTGCACCGCGTGCGGCGCGACGGTGAAGTGATCGAGACCCTGGGCGCCGGTGTGCTGGGCCAGCCGGCGACCCTGGTGGTGGACCGTTACGACCGCGCGTGGGTGCTCGATTCGCAGGGCCGATCGGTCAGTGTGCTGGCCACTGGCCAGGCACCCGTGCAGCACACGGCGTCTGATCTGGGTGTGCAGCAGATCGGCGGCCTGGCAGTGGACGATCGGTCGCTGGCCGTGAGCGATCGTCTGGTCGGTCAGGTGCTGATCCACCCCCTGCCTGCACCAGCGAGGGCGCCTGCATGAGGCTGCTGGCATTGCTGCTGGTGTTGCCGACTTTGCTGCTGGGCGCCTGCGCCACGCCGGGCGTGCGCGGCAAACTGCATCTGGGCCAGGACGACGCCCCCGAAGGGCAACGTCTGATGTGGCCTGCCGCGCCCGAGGTGCCGCGCTACCTGTACACCGGCACCTTGGTCGGCGAGCCCAACTTCCGGCGTGACGAGCCGGTCCGCGGCGCGCTGGAGCGCATGGCGCGGGCCATCACCGGGCTCGACGAAGCCGCCGAGGCGCCGCTGGTGCTGCAGCGCCCGGCGATGGTGGTGGGTGACGACAACGGCCGCCTGTTCGTCAGTGACAGCGGCCGCGCCGGCGTGTTCGTGTTCGATGACAAGGCCAGCGAGTTGCTGCTGTGGACCCAGGCCGGTGCACACCTGAGCTTCGTCTCGCCGTCGGGCATGGCGCCGGCGCCGCAGGGGGGGCTTTTTGTGGCCGATGCCGAACTGGCCGTGGTCGCCCGGCTGGATGCCGCCGGCCAGCCCTTGGCTGAGATCGGCCGCGGCCTGCTCAAGCGCCCGACCGGGCTGGCGCGCGACCCGCAGCAAGGTTTGCTGTTCGTGGCCGACACGTACGCGCACGACATCAAGGTCTTCAACGATGCCGGCGCGCTGGTGCACGTGATCGGCCGCCGCGGCAGTGGCGACGGCGAGTTCAACTACCCCACTCACTTGGCCTTCGCGCAGGGTGAACTTTACGTTACCGACACGCTCAACCACCGCATCCAGGTCTTCGGCGCCGACGGCCAGTTGCTGGCGCGCAAGTTCGGCGAGCGCGGTCTGGTCCTGGGCAACCTGGTCCGCCCGAAGGGGGTGGCCGTCGACGGCGAGGGCAACGTCTACGTGATCGAGAGTTACTACGACAACCTGCTGGTGTTCTCGTCGCGCGGCGAGTTCCTGCTGCCCATCGGCGGCACCGGCACCGCCACCGGGCGCTTCTACCTACCGGCCGGCGTGTGGGTCGACACGCGCAACCGGGTCCACGTGGCCGACATGTTCAACGGCCGTGTGGTGCTGTTCCAGTTTCTGGGGGGCAGTTGATGGCGCACCGCTTGCGGCAGGGTTGGAGCTGGATGCTGGCGCTGGCGGCGGCCGGTTCGATGCTGGCGCTGCAAGCCGACGCGCAGCGTATCTCCGACGTGACCAACACGCTGCACAACCTGTCGACCAGCGGCCCGGGCAGCACCCGCGCGTCGGCCGGCGGCACCAGTGAAATCTGCGTCTTCTGCCACACGCCGCACAACGCCACGCTGCTGGACCAGGGCGGCGCAGCACTGCGCGCTCCGCTGTGGAATCGGCGCGTGCCGGCGGGCAGCACCTACACACCCTACACCTCGAGCTCACTCGATGCACAGGCCATCACCGACGGCTTCAATGCGCAGCCCGGTGGCAGTTCGAAGCTGTGTTTGAGCTGTCACGACGGTACCCTGGCGATCGGCAACGTCAATGTGCTGGGGGGACAGACCAACGTCACCATCCCGATGCAGGGCACCGGCAGCGGCGGCGTGATGCCGTCGGGCGAAGGCACGGCCAGCGGCTTCACGCGCAACCTGGGCACTGACCTGAGCAATGACCATCCGATCTCCATCACCTACACCTCGGCACTGGCCACGCGAGACGGCGAGTTGCGGGCGGTCGACAGCAATCAGCGCTGGCCGGCAGCCACCGGCAGCGTGATCGGCGTGCGCAGCCCTGGCTTCAAGCCGCTGATTCCGCTGGCGCCTACCGGCACCAACGGGCTGGGCCAGGTGCAATGCACGACTTGTCACGACCCGCACCTGCGAGAGCTCGACAGCAGCAAGGGCAACCAGAAGTTCCTGCGCGCGCCGCGTTTTCAGGAGGCCACCCCCGGCGCCACCTATGCCGCCGCCACCGACATCATCTGCCTGTCGTGCCACGACAAGAATCTGGGCTTCGGCCTGTGGGCCAACTCGGCCCATGCCAAGCCCACCGTGGCCGACGAAACCTACCTGTCGGCAGCCGCCACGCTGCGCCAGTTTCCAGCCGGCCTGCCGGTGTGGAAGGCCAGTTGCCTGAATTGCCACGACACCCACACCGTGCAAGGCGCGCGTCGCCTGAGCCGTGAAGGCACCGACGGCTCCAGGTCGAGTCCACTGGCGGCGCGGCAGGGCGGCAACCCAGCCTTGGAGAACAGCTGCTACCAGTGCCACACGACGAGCGCCAACACGGTGCTGGCCAATGCCACGCAGGTACCCGATATCGAGAGCTCCTTCGGGCGCGCGATCCGGATGCCGATCACCACGGCCGACCAGGGCGGAGGCACGCAAGAGGTGCACGAGATCGCGGCTGGCTTCAGCGACGCCGAAATCGACTGCAGCACCACGAGTAACCGCTGCGGTGCCGACATGATCGAGCCCAAGTCCAGGCTGGCGCAGCGGCATGCGGAGTGCACCGACTGCCACAACCCGCACCGCGTGATCCGCAACCGCTTGTTCAACGCCGATCCCTCCACCGCCGACCCGGCTGGCACCCATCGCCACGACGAGACCACGGGCTACACGCATACCAACATCGCGTCGGGCGTGTTGCGCGGATCCTGGGGCGTGGAGCCGACCTATTCGACAACCTCGTTTCAGACCATGCCGTCGGGCTTCACCGTCAAGCGCGGGGACCCTGGATCGGGCGGCAGCAACGCGGTCGGCTCGACCTGGGTGACGCGCGAGTACCAGATCTGCCTCAAATGCCACTCGAACTACGGTTACGCCGACAACAACGTCTACCCGGTCGGCACCCGGCCTGCGCTCGGCAGCAGCGGCGGCACTCCGTCCGGCACCAACAACCTGACGATCTATACCAACCAGGCCAAGGAGTTCCAGGCCCCGACCTCGCACCAGGGCGAAGGCACCAAGGCCGGCTCCGGTGCCGGGTCCAACTACGCGACGAACAACCATCGCGGGTGGCACCCGGTCATGAACAGCACCGGCCGCACCGGTGCAGGCGCCAGCGCCTTCCTTTCGCCCTGGGGCAACGCGATCGGCACGCAGACGATGTACTGCAGCGACTGCCACGGCGAGAACACGGCCGACAGCTCGGTGATTCCGCCCGGAGGTGAGGACGGCACGCCCTGGGGGCCGCATGGATCGGTCAACAACTACCTGCTCAAGGGCCTGTGGACCGGCAACGTCGGCGCCGACAATCGAGGCGACAGCGGACCGATCGCCAATACGCTGTGCTTCAAGTGCCACAACCCCAACACCTACGCCAACCGCACTGGTACCGGCACGACCGGTTTCGTCGGTGGCGGCCGCGGCAACCTGCATGCTTACCATACCGACAAGATCGGCCGCATACGCTGCAACTGGTGCCACGTGGCGGTGCCGCACGGCTGGAAGAACAAGGCGCTGCTGGTCAATCTCAACGACGTCGGTGAAGAAGCCGGCCTGGCCAGCGGGAACAACGAATGGCGCATGAGCAGCTCCGGCCAGGCCTTCAACCAGCAGCCCTACTACCTGAACGCCAAGCTCAAGGTGCGAACCTTCGCCACCAGCGGCGCTTGGCAAGACACCAACTGCGGGTCGAACAACTCGGCTGCCACCTTCGGCACCAACAGCAACAACACGAGCAACGGGAGGAGCTGGATGCAGTCCGTCTGCAGCACCCCGCCATGAATTGCCCAGCCGTCGTAGCGCACTTCGGCTCGCTGCGCAGCACGCTGCTGTTGTTCGCGCTGCTGGCAGCGGTGGTCGTGCTGCGGCCCACCTATTGGCCGCTGGCCCTGGTGATCGCCCTGCTGGCATGCAACCTGTGCATGGCGCTGGTGGCGCACCCGGCGTTTCGGCGCCAGCTGCCGTTGCTGGCGGCGCACCTGGCCATGCTGGCGCTGGTAGTGCTGGTGGCCGTGGGGCGCTTGACGGCGCTCGACGGCCGCTTCGAACTGACCCAGGGCGTGCCCTTCGACGGCACGCTGCTCGACCGTGACGCCGGCGCGCTGCATGTCGACCGGCTGCAGCGGCTGTCGTTTCGCCACCACGGCTTCGAGATCGACTACGCCCCCGGGCGCCAGCGCAGCGCCACGCGCAACAGCGTGACCTGGTTCGACCAGGACGGCCAGCCGCGCAGCGCCGTCATCGGTGACCACCACCCGTTGGTGCTGCAGGGGCACCGCTTCTACACCACACCGAACAAGGGCTTCGCGCCACTGTTGCGCTGGCTGCCCGAGCGCGGAGAGGCGGTCCTTGGCAGCGTCCACTTGCCGAGCTTTCCAGCGCAGGAGTTGCAGCAATCACGCGAATGGCAACTCCCCGATGGTCGCAGCGCCTGGGTCATGCTGCAGACCGACGAGACCCTGATCGACCCACGCTCGGCGAGCCGCTTCGAGTTGCCGCGCGAGCATCGGCTGGTGGTGCGCATCGGCGAGCAGCGCGCCGAACTCGTGCCGGGCCAGCGCCTGACGGTGGCCGGCGGTTCGCTGCAATACGAGAGTCTGCGCAGCTGGATGGGCTACCGCGTCGCGTATGACCCTACGCTGCCCTGGCTGTTGCTGGCCGCGCTGTCGTCGGCATTGGCTCTGGCCACGCACTACGCGCTGAAGTTCAGGGCGCCGCCGGTACTGGCGCGGCGTGGTGTGCAGGGAGCCGTCGATGGATGAAACCCTGGCCCTGCGCGCTGCACTGGGCTGCTACGTGGCGGCCGTGGGCGGCCAACGCTGGCAGCGCGTGGCGGGCTGGGCGCTGGCGGCAGCGCTGGCCCTGCACACGCTGGCGCTGGCGCTGCGCTGGCAGGCGCTGGGGCATGGGCCGTTCACCACCATGTACGAAATCCTGAGTTCCAACCTGTGGAGCCTGGCGCTGGTGCTTGCGCTGGCTGCGTGGGCGCTGCGTGAGGTGCGTGCCGCGCTGACGGCGGCCTCCCCGGTGCTGCTGGTGCTCGGCCTGTGGCTGCTGGTGGTCGACTCGGGGCCGGGACATTTCCCGGCCACCTACGCCACGCCGCTGCTGTATCTGCACACGCTGGTGGGCAAGCTCTTCCTGGGCCTGCTGCTGGTGGCGGTGGCGCTGGGTGCGGTGCCGCTGGTGCGACGCTCGGCCTGGGGTGCGCGCTGGTTCGCGCGCGCCGCCAACGACCACCGGCTGGGCGAGTTGGCATACCGATTCGCGGCCTTTGCCTTCGTCTTCGAGACCCTGATGCTGATCGTCGGCGCGGTGTGGGCGCAGGACGCCTGGGGCCGTTACTGGGCCTGGGATCCGTTGGAAAGCTGGGCCTTCGTCACCTGGCTGGCGCTGGCCGCCGCATTGCACGCGCGGGCCCTGCTGCGGCCATCGCCGGCGCTGCTCGGGCTGTGGCTGGCGGGGGTGTTTGTGATCGCCTTCCTCACTTTCTTTGGCGTGCCCTTCATCTCTGTTTCGCCACACAAGGGGGCGGTTTGACGTCGACCCTGGCCGTCAAGGCAAGCGGTCGCCGCAGTGGCGTGTTGCTCACCATGCTGCTGCTGGGCCTGGGCGTGGCCTTGGTGCTCGGCCTGCGGGACGCCGGCCCTGTTCAAGCGCCTGACGCGCGGCGCGACCCGCAAGGTCACGCCAATGCCGCGCGCGCGGCCGAAGTCAGACGCCGCTTCGACGAGGCGGTGCTGATGCTGCACGCCAAGCGCCATGAGCACGCCGTGACCGCGCTGCACCGGGTGCTGGAACTCGCGCCGACCATGCCCGAGGCGCATGTCAACATGGGCTATGCGCTGATTGGCCTGGGCAAACCGGCGGCGGCGCGCGATTTCTTCAGCGGTGCGATCGAACTCGAGCCTACCCAGGCGAACGCCTACTACGGTCTGGCCTTGGCCTGGGAGGCGCTGGGTGACCTGAAGATGGCACTGGGCGCCATGCGCACCTACCTGCATCTGGCGCGCAAGGAGAGCGACGCCCATGTGCGTCGCGCTCGGGCCGCTCTGTGGGAGTGGGAAACGCGCCAACCGTCGGCGCCTGCGGCAGCGGCCTCGGCTGCATCCGTTACGCGCTGAGCGGGTACACCCGGTGCGGGCAAGGGGTCACGGCGAGCCGATTGGCCGAGGTCTTGCTATCGTCGTGGTCATGCGCTGTCTGATCTTTCCTGTTCCATCGCCGCGGGCCGAGTGCCTGTCGACTTGTGTTCCCGCTTTCGGGAATTCCTTCCCGACCCCGAGGGCACTCCGATGCTGATGTTCTGGCTGCTGGCCGCCTTGCTGCTGGCTGGCGCGCTGCTGCTGATCCTGCCGGCGTTATGGCGCCCGAAAGAGGCCCTGCGGGGACACGCCGGCGGGGCCAACGTGGCGGTGTACCGCGACCAGCTGCGCGAGGCCGATCGCGACCTGGCCGCGGATCTGATCACGCCCGAACGCCATGCGCAGTTGCGCGACGAGATCCAGCGCCGCGTGCTCGAAGACACCCAAGCTGCTGCCACCGCGCCAACGGCTGCGGCAGCGCAACCGGCCCGGCGAAGTGCGCTCGCGCTGGCGCTGCTGATTCCCATTGCCAGCATTGCCACCTACCTGGCGCTGGGCGTGCCCGACGCCATTGCGCCTGCGGCACCGACTGCGACGGCGCCCGGTGACAAGCACGAGGTCAGTGGCGAGCAGATCCAGCGCATGGTCTCTGCGCTGGCCGAGCGCCTGAAGGCCGAGCCGGGTAACGCCGAAGGGTGGCTGATGCTGGGTCGCAGTTACACCGCGATGGGCCGCTACCGCGACGCCACCACGGCCATGCGCAAGGCCGCTGACTTGCTGCCCGGCAATGCCAACGTGCTGGCCGATTTGGCCGACGTGCTGGCCATGGCACAGGGCAGGCGCCTGGCCGGCGAGCCGGCGCGCCTGATCCAGCAGGCGCTCGATGCGGACCCTCGCCACGTCAAGTCGCTGGCGCTGGCGGGCAGCGTCGCCTTCGAGGCCAAGGACTACAGTGCTGCGCGCGGCTACTGGGAACGCCTGGCGGCGGTGGTGCCGGCCGATTCCGAGATCGCCCGCTCGTTGCGCGGCAGCATCGCCGAGGCGACCCAGCTCGAAGGTGCGGCTGCGGCTGCGCCGCCGGCCGTGCTGGCTGCGGTGGCGCCGGCTGCAGTCGCCAGCACGGCCGCCATCGGATCGACCAAGCTCGACGGCGAGGTCGTGATCAGCGCCGAGATGGCATCGCGAGTGGCCAAAGGCGACACCCTGTTCGTATTTGCGCGCGCGGCGCAGGGCCCGCGCATTCCGCTGGCCATCGTCAAGCAAGCGGTGGCTGGGTGGCCGGTCCGCTTCGTTCTCGACGACTCGATGGCGATGGCGCCCAACCTCAAGTTGTCGGGCTATGCCCAGGTGGTGGTGGGCGCACGGATCTCGAAAAGCGGCAACGCCACGCCGCAAAGCGGCGACCTGGTCGGTCAGAGCGCTCCGGTGGCCAACAGCTCGCAAGGCCTGCGCGTGGTGATCGACAGCACCCAGCCCTGAACCCCCTCAGGCCAAGAGCTTCAGGGGCGCTTTGGTGTCCGTGCCGAGCCAGCCTGATAGGCCTTGGCGTCGGCGTGGCCTTGT
The DNA here is from genome assembly GCA_031408155.1 of Rubrivivax sp. Classification (GTDB taxonomy): domain Bacteria; phylum Pseudomonadota; class Gammaproteobacteria; order Burkholderiales; family Burkholderiaceae_C; genus Rubrivivax. The sequence continues at coordinate 2,510 of JANOJJ010000825.1, read as the reverse complement.
TCGGCCGCGCGCGCGATCCACTTGGCGGCTTCTTCCGAGCTCTGGGTCACACCGCTGCCGGTCAGGAACAGGATGCCCAGGCTGTACTGAGCCTCGGCGTGACCCTGGCGCGCGGCCTCGAAGTACCACTGCGCGGCAAGGCGAGTCGGGTCGGTATCGGCCGCCACTGCAGCCATGCCGAAGGCGTACATGTTGGCCAGCTGGAACTGGGCCTCGGCCAGGCCCTGCCGCGCTGCGCGCTCAAACCACAGCAGCGCCTCGGCGTTGCTTTCGCGCACGCCATGCCCGTGGTAGTAGAGCAAACCCAGGCGCGTCTGCGCCTGTGCATTGCCGGCCTTGGCCAACGGTTCGAGCAGGACAAGCGCGCTCGGGTAGTCCTTGCGCTGCATCGCCGCGATGGCGTCCTGCAACGCCTGCGCCATGACAGGGAGAATTGCCAGCGACAGGACGACGGCAACCAAGGTTCTGGACAATGGGTTCATGAAGACGGTCTCTGGAAAGCGGGCACGAGTCATGCAATTGGCATACCTGCCACCGCGCATGCCCCGAGATGTTCGACACCCCAGAACCGGCCGATCCTCCTTTGCCCGCGCGCAAGTCCCTGCGCTCCAAGGCCTTCGGCGTCACTCTGGTGTTGGTGGCCTACGTGCTGGCGTGCGCAGCGTACTTGTCGATCGAACGCGCCAAGGTCACGGACAGCATGTTGTCGCTCGAGCAGCTGTCGCGCCACGAACGCGCACTGGCACTGACCGAGAACGCGATCCGCAGCGCCGTGATCGACGTGCGCGAGGTTGGTGCCGGCGACCAGGCGTTGCCTTTCACCTCGTCCGGCTTGACGCTGAACATCGAGGACGGTGCGCGGCTGTTCGAGACGCTGGGCGAATTCGACCCGGCCTACGCACTGCTGCAGCGCGCCACGCTGCGCAGCTATGCCTCGCTGCTGGCACAGCCGGTGCGCGACAACTGGGTCGATTTGCGCAACACGCTGGCACGCGTGCGCGACGACCTGGAGATCCGTCGCGCCCAGTTGGTCGTCCAGCGAGCGGCAGTGACGCAGGCCTACTATCGGCACTACGACGCCGTCAGCGTGGAGTCGCTGCTGATGGTGATGTTCGGCGTGCTCGGTTTCGGCAGCGTGGCCGCCGTGTTCTTTGCCAGCCTGACGCTCGACATCCGTCGACTCGAAGAGCACGCGCGCCAGATCGTGCGCGGCACGCGCGGGGTGGCGCTGGCAGTGCGGCGCGATGACGAACTGGGCCGCTTGATGAACGCCGTCAACCTGATGTCGGCCGCCCTCGACGAGCGCGAGAAGCGGATCGAGCTCGAGGTGCAGCGTCGCTCGCACCAGGACAAGATGATGGCCGTGGGCGCATTGGCGGCCGGGGTGGCGCACGAGGTCAACAACCCGCTGGCCGTCATCTCCGGCGTGGCACAGGAATGGCGCGGAGCCGCCATGCTGCCGACGCGTGAGCAACTGGTCGAAGGCGCACAGCTGATCCTGTCGCAGACCGCGCGCGCGGCGCAGGCCCCGCCCCACCTGGCCCAAGCAGCAGCGCCAGCAGTGGCCGAGATGGACAGGGTCGACCTCAAAGACCTGGTACGTCGTGTGGTGCAACTGATGGGCTACGACAAGCGCTGGCGTCGCTGCAACTTCGACATGACGCTCGACCCGACCTTGCCGGCGTTGCTCACATCGGCCGACGCCATCCAGCAGGTGCTGATGCAAATGCTGGCCATGGGCTGCGATGCAATGGTGGCGCAGCCCGCCCTCGGCGTCTGCGTCGGCCTGTCCACCGCTGCCGAAGACGGGTTCGTCGAGGTACGACTCGACTTTCCGCCGGTGCTCGATTTCACTCGCGGCGAGGTGCAGCGCGCCATGCTGCTGGCCCGTGCCATCGTCGAGCCGCTGCGTTGCCGGCTTGCGTTCGGTCAAGCAGGCGGGCAGGGTTTGCGCGTTAAGCTGGCGCTTCCCGCCGACTTTGGCGGGGCCGAAGGATGAATGCGATGCCGGAACTCAGTGTGCTGGTCGTCGACGACGAGCCGGCCATCCGGCAGGTGCTGGGCGCGGCGATCTCCAAGGCAGGCTATGCCGTCGACAGTGCAGGGTCAGCCGCCGAGGCGCTGGTCAAGCTCGACAAGAACGCCTACGACGTCGTCATCAGTGATGTCTTCATGCCGGTCACCGACGGCATTGATCTGTTGCGCCTGGCCCGCGCCAAGGGACATGGTGCGACCTTCATCATGGTCACGGCTTTTGCCTCGGTCGACTCGGCCATCGACGCCATCAAGGCCGGTGCCTGGGACTACATCACCAAGCCGCTGCGCAACGAGGAGATCCTGCACTGCCTGGAGCAGATCGATGCCCTGCGCGGCCTGCGCGAGGACAACAAGGCGCTGCGCACGCTGGTGCTGGGTGGCGAGCACGGGATCTTCCGCTTCGAGTCCGCTTCGATGCAGCTGATCGAGCGTCTGATCACTCGCGTGGCACCCACCGACAGCACGGTGCTCAT
>JANOJJ010000802.1:0-3917 GCA_031408155.1 Rubrivivax sp. | reverse complement strand
GGCGTCGAGAATCGCCACCAGCGAGACCTCGGGAATGTCCAGCCCCTCGCGCAAGAGGTTGATGCCGACCAGCACGTCGAAGCTGCCGAGCCGCAGGTCGCGCAGGATCTCGACGCGCTCGACGGTGTCGACGTCGCTGTGCAGGTAGCGCACCTTGACACCGTTGTCCGACAGGTAGTCGGTCAGCTGCTCGGCCATGCGCTTGGTCAGCGTCGTGATCAGCACGCGCTCGTTGATCTGCACGCGTTCGCGGATCTCCTGCAGCACGTCGTCCACCTGCGTGGTCGCGGGCCGCACCTCGACCATCGGGTCGACCAAGCCGGTAGGCCGTACGAGCTGTTCGACCACCTGGCCGGCATGCGTCTTCTCGTAGTCGGCCGGCGTTGCCGAAACGAAGACCGCCTGCCGCATCTTGCGTTCGAACTCCTCGAACTTCAGCGGCCGGTTGTCGAGCGCACTGGGCAGCCGGAAGCCGTATTCGACCAGCGTCGTCTTGCGCGCCCGGTCGCCGTTGTACATGCCGCTGAACTGGCCGATCAGCACGTGGCTTTCGTCCAGGAACATCAGCGCGTCGTCGGCCAGGTAGTCCACCAGCGTGGAGGGCGGCTTGCCGGGCGCGGCGCCCGAGAGATGCCGCGTGTAGTTCTCGATGCCCTTGCAGTGGCCCACCTCCTGCAGCATCTCGAGGTCGAAGCGGGTGCGCTGCTCCAGGCGCTGCGCTTCGACCAGCTTACCGGCCTTGACCAGTTCATCCAGCCGTTCGCGCAGTTCGTGCTTGATGGTCTCGATGGCTGCCAGTACGCGCTCGCGCGGCGTCACGTAGTGGCTGGACGGATAGACCGTGAAGCGCGGAATATTCTGTCGCACACGACCCGTCAGCGGGTCGAGCAACTGCAGCGTCTCGATCTCGTCGTCGAACAGTTCGATGCGCAGCGCCAGCTCGGAATGCTCGGCCGGAAAGACGTCGATGGTCTCGCCACGCACGCGGAATGCGCCGCGGCCGAACTCGATCTCATTGCGCTTGTACTGCATGCGGATCAGCTGCGCGATCACGTCGCGCTGGCCCAGCTTGTCGCCCACACGCAGCGTCATCACCATCCGGTGGTAATCGGCCGGGTTGCCGATGCCATAGATCGCACTGACGCTGGCCACGATGATCACGTCGCGCCGCTCGAGCAGGCTCTTGGTGGCCGACAGCCGCATCTGCTCGATGTGCTCGTTGATCGCGCTGTCCTTTTCGATGAACAGGTCGCGCTGCGGCACATAGGCCTCGGGCTGGTAGTAGTCGTAGTAGCTGACGAAGTACTCGACCGCGTTCTTCGGGAAGAACTCGCGAAACTCGCTGTACAGCTGCGCGGCCAGCGTCTTGTTCGGGGCGAAGACGATCGCCGGTCGACCCAGCTGCGCGATCACGTTGGCCATGGTGAAGGTCTTGCCCGACCCGGTGACACCGAGCAGGGTCTGGAAGCTCAGGCCGCTGGCGATGCCTTCCACCAATTGGGCAATCGCCGCCGGCTGGTCACCGGCCGGAGCGAACGACTGGCAGAGCTGGAATGGCGAACCTGGAAAACACACCAACTCATCCGCCGCAGCGGCGACATTGCCGGCATCGACTTCGATCAACTCGGCCATGCGGGGAATCCCTTAGCGCAAACTAGAATCACTGCTTTTCGGTGGGCTGCCGTCCACTGGGGCAACCGGCAAGCGTAGCGCACTCGGACGCTGCTCGCAGCGGACAGTCGCGCATGCTCCCGACACCCCGCCTGAAGGAAGTTCCGATGTCTGCTGCTGCCTCCTTGTTCGCCGCCGTCGAAATGGCGCCGCGCGACCCCATCCTCGGCCTTGCCGAGCAGTTCGCCATCGACCCCAATCCGGCCAAGGTCAACCTCGGGGTCGGGGTCTACTTCGACGACCAGGGCAAGCTGCCGGTGCTCGAGTGCGTGGCCGCTGCCGAGCGACAGTTGCTCGCCACCCCCAAGGCCAAGGGTTACCTTCCGATCGACGGCATCGCGGCCTACGACAAGGCCGTGCAAGGGCTGGTGTTCGGCGCCGACTCGGCAGCCATCACGGCTGGCCACGTGGCCACCGTGCAAGCCCTGGGCGGCACCGGCGGACTCAAGGTCGGCGCTGACTTCCTCAAGCGCGTCGACCCCGCCGCCACGGTGCTGATCAGCGACCCGAGCTGGGAGAACCATCGCGCGCTGTTCAGCAACGCCGGCTTCGAGGTCGGCAGCTACCCGTACTACGACGCCGCCACGCGCGGCGTGCGCTTCGACGCCATGCTGGCGGCCCTGAACCGCGCGCCTGCCGGCACCATCGTCGTGCTGCATGCCTGCTGCCACAACCCGACCGGCTGTGACCTGACGCCCGTGCAGTGGACGCACGTGGTGCAAGTCGTCAAGGCGCGCGCGCTGGTGGCCTTTCTGGACATGGCGTATCAGGGCTTCGGCGAAGGCATCGAGGAGGACGGCGCGGTGATCGGTCAATTCATGGCCGCCGAGTTGCGCTTCTTCGTCTCGACGTCGTTTTCGAAGAGCTTCTCGCTCTATGGCGAGCGCGTCGGCGCTCTCAGCGTCGTCTGCGGCAGCAAGGACGAAGCATCGCGCGTGCTGTCGCAGCTGAAGGTCGTGATCCGCACCAACTACTCCAACCCGCCGACTTTCGGGGCCCATGTGGTCGCCACCGTACTGACCACGCCGGCCCTGCGCCTGATGTGGGTGAGCGAGCTCGCCGGCATGCGCGAGCGCATCCGCGCCACGCGGCTGGCGCTGGTGACCAAGCTGCAGGCCGCCGGCGTGAAGGGCGATCTGGCTTACATCACGCGGCAAAAGGGCATGTTCAGCTATTCGGGCCTGTCCACAAAGCAGATGCAGCGCCTGCGAAGCGAATTCGGCGTCTATGGCGTCGATTCAGGTCGCATCTGCGTAGCGGCGATCAACAGCCGCAACATCGACGCCGTGGTTGCGGCCCTGTGCAGACTGATGTGACCGGCCCGCGCGCCTGTCGCCAACGTGACAAGCGCGCACACTTCGATCCTTCCGTTCGCGCTTTCGCTCATCCGATGCGGCGCAGTTGGCTCGACGATGAACGCCGGCAGGCGTATATTTGCTGCACTGCACAAATTTATTGCGCTTTGTCAGCCTGCGCACAGCAATTGACGTGCATCATGGAGAACACGGCCGAAGCGGCTTAGGAGTCAGCGAATGCTTTACCGAATCTATGAAACCCAGCGCGCCTTGATGGCGCCCTTCTCCGAGTTCGCCAGTGCGACGGCAAAACTCTACGATCACCCGCTGTCGCCGTTCGCGCACACGCCCTGGGCGCAGCGCGTCTCGGCCGGCCTCGATCTGATGCACCGGCTGCCCAAGGAATACGAAAAGCCCGGCTTCGAGATCAACGCAGCCACGGTCAACGGGGTCGAGGTGGCGGTGCAGCAGCAGGTGGCAATCAAGAAGCCCTTCTGCCGATTGCTGCGTTTCAAGCGATTCACCGACGACACCCAGGCGCTGGACGTGATGAAGCTGCAGCCCACCGTGCTGGTGGTGGCGCCGCTGTCGGGCCACCATGCCACGCTGCTGCGCGACACTGTCAAGTGCCTCCTGCACGACCACAAGGTGTTCATCACCGACTGGACCGACGCGCGCATGGTGCCGGCCGAGGTCGGCCCCTTCCACCTCGACGACTACGTCGAGTACGTGCAGGAATTCATCCGCCACATCGGCCCGGACGTGCACGTGATCTCGGTCTGTCAGCCCACCGTGCCGGTGCTGGCTGCCGTGTCGCTGATGGCCAGCCGCGGCGAAATCACCCCGCGCACGATGACCATGATGGGCGGCCCGATCGACGCCCGCAAGAGCCCCACCGCCGTCAACAACCTGGCGATGAACAAGAGTCACAACTGGTTCGAGAACAACGTG
>JANOJJ010000774.1:0-3938 GCA_031408155.1 Rubrivivax sp. | reverse complement strand
GACCAGCAGGCCGGAGACCGTCTCCGTGCCGCTCTGGTACGAGACCGTCTGCTCCGCTGCGGAAGACAGGCCCGCGGTCAGGATGGCAACCACCGCCATCACGCAAAGGCTACTCATGAGGACCTCCTGGAAAAGCTATTTCAAGACGAGGCGCAAACCGGTCGACCCCAGCTTCACGTCCTCGAGCCGGGCCGAAGGATCGGTCGCGGCGCGGGTCAGGGGATCTCCGTCGGGGTCGAGGCGGGCCTCGATGCGCACACGCTCGGGCAATTCCTGGCCGAGCATCGAGTCCGCGGACGTGATGGCAAAGGCGCCCGGCAGCGCGTCCGCGGAGAAGCGCTTCACCGCTACCGGCGGGCCGGTGGTGACGCCGGCGGCGCGCACGGTGACGAATACGATCCCGCCTCCCGCGATCCGTCCCCGCGCCGAGCCGTCCACTTCCACCACCCCCGAGAGCCGCGCCGGCATGCCCGCATCGGAGGTCGCGCCCATACGGGGCGCCGCGCCGGGACGCCCGTCGGCGGTTTCCATCGCGACGCCGGCATGGGTCTCGTCCGGCGGTGCGACACCCGCGTGCGCCCCCGCGGCATTGGGGTTGGCCCCTTCGGCCGGTCCCCGCCGGAGCTCGTCCAACAGCCCTTCCAGGTTCGCCCGGTGCTCCGGGAAACGCGCCATCGCCGCCCGCAGCGTCGTCTCCGCCTGCGCCGTCTGCCCGCTGCGCGCGTAGACGACGGCGAGATGGAGGTGCGCCTCGATGAGATCGGGGGCGGTGGCCATCGCGCGCTTCAGCATCGACTCCGCGACGTCCGCCTGGCCCATGGCCAGCCGCACCAGCGCCTGGTAGCTGAGCGCGCGCGGGTTGCCGGGCTGGCGCTGGAGGACGAACTGGGTGTCGTTCCAGACCCCCATCAGGTCCTGCTGGGCGAGATGATCGCGGGCCTGGGCGAGCCGGGTTTCCACGTCGTCGGAGCCGGCCGCGGGCGCGGCCGCCGTCTCCGACGAGGAGAGTGGCCCCACGGTGCCGGTGACCGCGCGATCAAGGCGGTGGGCAACTACGGTGAGATCTTCGAGCGCAACGTCGGCCCCAAGTCGGCACTGAAGCTGCCGCGCGGCGCCAACAACCTGTGGAGCAAGGGCGGCTTCATGTACGCCCCGCCGGTGAGGTAACCCCCCGAAGCGCCTCTGGCGCCTCCCCCCCAGGGGGGCGCCGCTGGCGGACTGGCGGAGCCAGATCCGCGGCGGCTGCTTGATGGTGCCGGCCTTCGGCGGCCCTTGATGGCCATCATCGATGGATGTCTGACCTGACGATGCGAGCTCCCCCCAAAACCCGCCGCTGGAGCTGGCGCAGCCAGCAGTTCCGTGGCGTGGTCTACCAGGTGCTGGCGCTGCTGCTGCTGGCGGCGGCGGTGGCCTACCTGCTGCACAACACGCTGCAGAACATGCGCGCGCGCGGCATCCAGAGCGGGTTCGACTTCTTCGGCCAGCCGGCAGGTTTTGCGATCGGCGAAAGCATCGTGCCCTTCGACTCGTCGGAGAGCTACGCCAAGGCCTACGCGGTGGGCCTGTCCAACACCTTGCGCGTGGCCCTGGTGGGCATCGTCGGCGCCACGCTGCTGGGCACGCTGATCGGCATCGGCCGGCTGTCGCGCAACCTGCTCGTGCGCAGCCTGTGCGGCGCTTACGTCGAAGCCACGCGCAACGTGCCGCTGTTGTTGCAGTTGTTCATCTGGTACTTCGTGCTGACCGAAGCGCTGCCCCCGGTCGAGGAGGCGCTGCGCCCGCTGCCGGGCCTGTTCTTCAGCAAGAACGGGCTGCAGTACCCGGTCCCGGTGTGGGCCCCCGGCCATTGGGGCACGCTGGCCGGCCTGGCGCTGGGGCTGCTGGCGGCCTGGGGCCTGGCGCGCTATGCGCGCAGCCGTTTCGAGGCCAGCGGCCAGGCGTTGCCGGTGCTGCTGCCCGGCCTGGCACTGATGATCGCGGGAGCTGCCGTCGGCTGGGCTGCCGGTGGCATGCCGTCGGCGCTGGACATCCCCGAGAAGACCGAGATCAACATCATCAACGGTGCTGCGGTCACGCCGGAATACCTGACCGTGCTGTTCGGTCTGGTGATCTACACCGCCGGCTACATCGCCGAGGTCGTGCGCGCGGGCATTCAGTCGGTACCCTATGGCCAGCATGAGGCCAGCGCCGCACTGGGCCTGACACGCGGGCTGGCGCTGCGCCTGGTGCAACTGCCGCAGGCACTGCGCGTGATCATCCCGCCGCTGACCAGCCAGTACCTCAACCTGACCAAGAACTCGTCGCTGGCGGTGGCGGTGGGCTACCCCGACCTGGTGTCGATCAGCAGCACCACGCTCAACCAGACCGGCCGCGCCATCGAGTGCATCGCGGTTCTGATGGCCTGCTACCTGACGCTGTCGCTGATCACCTCGGCGCTGATGAACCTGTACAACCGGCGCGCGCGCCTGAAGGAGCGCTAGGGGTGGCCGGAGCAGATGGTTTCGTCGCCATCGCCGGCCGGGCGCCGCCGCGCAGACAGCTCGGCGCACAGGGCTGGCTGGAGCGCAATTTCTTCAACGATAGACTCAACTCGGCGCTGACGCTGGCCGTGCTGGCGCTGCTGGCGCTGGCGCTGCCCGCGTTCTTGTCCTGGGCCGTGTTCAACGCCGTGTTCGCAGCCGACAACGCCGCCTGCCGCGCAGCGCATGGCAGCGGTGCCTGCTGGGGCGTGATCGCCGAGAAAGGCCGCTTGATCGTCTTCGGCCGCTACCCCTACGCCGAGCAATGGCGGCCGCTGCTGGCCTGCGGCCTGCTGGTGGCGGTGCTGGTGGCCAGCGGCATGCGCCGCTGCTGGAACATCGGTCTGCTGCTCGCCTGGGCGCTTGCGCTGGGCGGCTTCTACTTGCTGATGAAGGGCGGCGTGGGTGGCCTCAGCGCGGTCGAGACCGACCGCTGGGGCGGCCTGCCGCTGACGCTGATGCTGGCCACCGTGAGCCTGGTGATCGCAGTCCCGCTGGCGGTGGTGGTGGCGCTGGGGCGGCAGTCGCAGTTGCCGGCGATCCGCACGCTGTGCGTGCTGTATGTCGAGCTGATCCGCGGCGTGCCCCTGATCAGCGTGCTCTTCATGGCCTCGTTCATCCTGCCGTTGTTCATGCCCGGCGGGCGCATGGACGTGCTGCTGCGCGTGCTGATCGGCATGACGCTGTTCTCCGCGGCCTACCTGGCCGAGGTCGTGCGCGGCGGCCTGCAGGCCATCCCCAAGGGCCAGATCGAAGCCGCGCAGTCGCTCGGCCTGGGCTACTGGCAGATGCAGCGCAAGATCGTGCTGCCGCAGGCGCTGCGCATGGTCGTGCCGGCGATCGTCAACACCTTCATCGGCGCCTTCAAGGACACCTCGCTGGTCACCATCGTCAGCCTGTACGACCTGACCGGCGCGGTGCAACTGGCGCTCGGTGACGCCAACTGGCGCAAGTTCTTTCTCGAAGGGCAACTCTTTGCCGCTGCGATCTACTTCGTGGCCTGCTTCGCGATGTCGCGCTACAGCCGCTGGCTCGAGGGGCACCTGAACACCGGGATCCGCAGATCATGAGTTCGCCACCCCCGATCATCGAATTCAGCCGCGTCAACAAGTGGTACGGTGACTTCCACGTGCTGCGCGACATCGACCTCAGCGTGGCGCAAGGCGAACGGATCGTGATCTGCGGCCCGTCGGGCTCGGGCAAGAGCACCTTGATCCGCTGCATCAACCGGCTCGAAGAGCACCAGGACGGCAAGCTGGTGGTCGACGGCGTCGAGTTGCGTGACGATGTCAAGGCGGTCGAGGCCGTGCGCCGCCAGGTCGGCATGGTGTTCCAGCAGTTCAACCTGTTCCCGCACCTGACCGTGCTGGAAAACCTGACGCTGGCGCCGATGTGGGTCGGCAAGATGCCGAAGAAGGA
>JANOJJ010000748.1:0-5964 GCA_031408155.1 Rubrivivax sp. | reverse complement strand
CCGCTGGTCAGCACCGCGTCGGCTTCGCCCACCGCCTGTCGCAGCGCGGCGCGCAGCGCAGCCGGGTCGTCGCGCACCAGCCCCAGGTCTATCACCTCCACGCCCAGCCGCTGCAAGGCGCCGATCAGGCTGTAGCGGTTGCTGTCGTAGATGCAGCCCGGCGGCAGCGGCTCGCCCGGCGTACGGATCTCGTTGCCGGTCGAAAACAACGCCACCCGCAGCCGCCGCCGCAGCGCCAGATCCTGGCAGCCGAGTGAGGCCGCCAGACCCAGGTCGGCCGGCCGCAGCACGCGCCCAGCGCGCAATGCGGCGCTGCCGCGCGCCAGGTCTTCACCCTGCTTGCGGCGGTTTTCGCCCGCACGGATGACACCAGGCTCGATGCGGACGCAGTCGATCTCGGAGCGGCACAGCTCCTGCGGCACCACGCTGTCGCAGCCCGCGGGCATCACCGCGCCGGTCATGATGCGCACGCATTGGCCATCGCCCACCGTGCCGTCGAAGGGCTTGCCGGCGTACACCGTGCCCAGCACCTGCAGCTGCGTCAGCGTGGCGCCGGACAGCGCATGGCCGGCGAAGGCGTAGCCGTCCATCGCCGAGTTGTCGTGTGCCGGCACGTCGATCGGCGAAATCAGGTCGGCCGCAAGCACCCGCCCGAGGGCCTGCGCCAGCGGCACCGTTTCGATGCCGGTGATCGGCTGCAGCGCCGCGTGGATGGCGGCGCGGGCCTCGGCAACGCTGAGATTGCGGTCGCCGGCGGCGAGCGGGGACGGGCCGAGTTCGGACATGGGCAGGTGGCGGTTGGAACGGCAATCGAAGGGGACGGGCCCCTGGCGGACCCGTGAGGACGCGTAAGGCCCCGATTTTGCGTCCAGCCGGGGTGTCTCGTCGCTGCCCTATGCACGCCGGTACATATCGCGGCCGTTCGAGCGCCGATCGAGAATCGCCCGCCCTGCCCCGCCACCTCATCGGATCTTCGTCACCCCATGGTCGACAGCCTGGTGCTCGCCCTGCAACTGATCACCCAAGCCGACGCGCAGCTGCTGGGCATCGTCGCGCTCTCGCTGCGCGTGAGTGTCAGCGCCTGCGCCGTCGGTGCGGCGCTGGGGCTGCTGCTGGGCGCCTGGCTGGCGGTGGCGCGATTCCCCGGCCATGGCGTGCTGGTGTGGGCAGTCAACACGCTGCTGGCGCTGCCCTCGGTGGTGGTGGGCCTGCTGGTGTACCTGCTGCTGTCACGCTCGGGGCCGCTCGGCCACTGGGGCCTGCTCTTCACGCCGACGGCGATGGTGATGGCGCAGACCATCCTCGTCGTGCCGCTGATCGCCGCTTTGTCGCGCCGTCTGGTCAGCGACGCGCTGGCCGCAGGCGGTGACCAGTTGCGCTCGCTCGGCGCGCGGCCGCTGATGGCCGCACTGCTGATGCTGCTGCACGAGCGGCTGGCCGTGTTGACGCTGCTGCTGACGGCCTTCGGCCGTGCCGTGGCCGAGGTCGGTGCGGTGATGATCGTCGGCGGCAACATTGCCGGCGTCACGCGCGTGATGACCACCGCCATCGCGCTCGAGACGAGCAAGGGCGACCTGCCGCTGGCGCTGGCGCTGGGCCTGGTGTTGCTGGGGGTGGTTGGGTTGATCCACGGTGCGATCGGCCTGCTGCCGACGCGCGACCGCGTCCTCAGCGAGGCGATGGCATGAACGCGCCCGACCGAACGAATGGCGCCGGACGCAGCGCACCGCGTCCGGTCGTCGCAGCGCAGACGCCCCTGATCAGCCTGCATGGCGCCGGGGTGCGCTTCGGTGACAAGACGGCGCTGGACGACATCAACCTGACCTTGTTGCGCGGCGAACGGCTGGCGCTGATCGGTGCCAACGGGTCGGGCAAGACCACCCTGCTGCGCCTGCTGCACGGCCTGCTGCCAGCCAGTAGCGGGCGGCGCGAGCTGCACCTGCCAGTGATCGGTCGCCCACCGCGCATGGCGATGCTGTTCCAGCGGCCCTTCATGCTCAACCTGTCCGTGCGGCGCAACCTGCTGCTCGGGCTGTGGCTGGCCGGCGTGCCGCGCCGCGAACGCGCCGTCCGCGCCGAGCAGGCGCTGCGCCGCGTGGGCCTGCAACACGAAGCGCCGCGCGCCGCCGGTGACCTGTCGGGCGGCCAGCAGCAACGGCTGGCGTTGGCGCGCGCGTGGGCCCTGCAGCCCGACATCCTGTTCCTCGACGAACCCACCGCCAGCCTGGACCCCGGCGCCAAGCACGAGGTCGAGAGCCTGATCGAGGACCTCGGCCGCGACGGCATCACGGTGGTGATGAGCACGCACAACCTCGGCCAGGCCAAGCGCCTGGCCACGCGCGTGGCCTACCTCGAAGCCGGCCACCTGGTCGCCGAGGCGCCCACTGCGTTCTTCTTCAGCACCACCCTGCCGCCCGAGGCGGCGTCCTTTCTTCGAGGAGAGCAGCCATGGCTTTGACGATCTACACCCGCCGCGCAGCGCTCATGCTGGCGCTGCTGGGAGCGACTGCGGCGGCGCAAGCGCAGAACCCGTTCATCGTCATGGCCAGCACCACGTCGACCGAGCAGTCGGGCCTGTTCGTCCACCTGCTGCCGGCCTTCAAGCAGGCCACCGGCATCGACGTGCGGGTGGTGGCGGTGGGCACCGGCCAGGCGCTCGACAGCGCGCGCCGCGGCGACGCCGACCTGCTGTTCGTGCACGACACGGTGGCTGAGGAAAAGTTCGTCGCCGACGGCTATTCGACCCAGCGCCGCAACGTCATGGTCAACGACTTCGTGCTGGTTGGCCCGGCCTCGGACCCGGCCAGGGCCAAGGGCGACGACATCGCCGCGGCGCTGAAGAAGCTGGCCGCCGGCAACCGCAGCTTCATCTCGCGCGGCGACAAGAGCGGCACCCACGCTGCCGAGCTGCGCCTGTGGAAGGCGGCCGGCATCGACCTGGCCACCGCCAAGCCCGCCGGCTACCAGGAATGCGGCTGCGGCATGGGCCCGGCGCTGAACATCGGTTCGTCGAGCAACGCCTACGTGCTGACCGACCGCGGCACCTGGCTGTCGTTCAGGAACCGCGGCGAACTGACGTTGCTGGTCGAAGGCGACAAGACCCTGTTCAACCAGTACGGGGTGCTGGTGGTCAACCCGGCCCGCCATCCCCACGTCAAGGCTGCGCTGGCGCAGCAGTTCGCCGACTGGATCGTCTCGCCGGCCGGCCAGGCGGCGATCGCCAGCTACAAGATCGGCGGCGAGCAGCTGTTCTTTGGCAACGCGGGTCGATAGCGGCCTGGCGCGCCCCCGACCAGCCATTTGGAGCGCCGCGCACGAGCCAATTTGTGCTGATGGCCAGTGCGCCCCAGAATGATCGCGAGCGCGCCGTGGTGCGTGCAATGTGGTGGCCCCGCCTTGTTGCTCGACTTGCCAGACCGGCCCCTGCCGCTGCCGATCGGCTCTGCAGCGGCCGCCGACCCGCAACGCATGCGGGTCTACCGCCGGGTGCTCGGCGCAATCCGGGAAGGCGTGCTGCAGCCCGGCACGCGCCTGCTGTCGGCACGCCAGCTGGCGCAGCAGTGGGGTGTGGCGCGCGGTGCCGTCGACGCCGCCTTCGCCCAATTGCAGCAGGAAGGACTGATCGAACGACGCGTCGGCAACGGCAGTTTCGTCGTCGATCGGCTGCCGCCGGGCACCCGCCTGGAGGCCAGCGCCGCTGCACCGCAACCGAGCGCGGCAACCGCGCCGCAACTGCTGAATCCGCTGCTGATCGACACCGACAGCTTTCCGCTGGCCGCCTGGCGGCGCCAGGTCGCCCGCTCGCTGCGCGACGCCGACCGTGCCGGCCTGAGCTGGGGCGCGCCGGCCGGGCTGGCCAGCCTGCGCCAGGCCACCGCACGCAACCTGCGGCTGACGCGTGCGATCGACTGCACGCCGCAACAGGTGATCATCGTCAACAGCGCCTTGCACGCGCTCGAGCTGATCGTTCACGTGCTGCTCGAGCCGGGCGATCGCATCGGCGTCGAGGACCCGGGCTTCCCGGTAGCCTTGCGCGTGTTCACGCAGGCCAACATCGCCGTCGTGCCGGTGCCGGTGGACGACGCCGGCTTCGACGTCGAGGCAGCCGGCCGGCTGGCGCCCGACGCCGCCGCGCTGGTTCTGCATCCGCTCAACCAGTACCCGCTGGGCCAGCGCACGTCGGCCGCCCGGCGGCGTGCGCTGCTCGAGATGGCCAACGCCAGCGGCGCCTGGGTCATCGAAGGCGAGCACATGGCCGAAGTGGTGCACGACGGCGCTGCGCCACCCGCGCTGTGGCGCAGCGACCGCGCCGAGCGCGTGCTCTACGTGGGCACCTTCAACGACGTGACCTTCCCGTCGCTGCGCCTGGCCTACCTGATCGTGCCTGAGCGGCTGGCCCCGGTCTTCGCCGCCGTGCGCGGCATGATGGGCGACCACGCGGCCGTGGCGCCGCAGCAGGCCTTGGCCGGCTTCATCGAAGAGGGCCACCTGGCGACGCATGTGCGTGCACTGCGCTCGCTCTACGGTCGCCGGCGCGAGGCCTTCCTGCAGAGTGTGGAGCGCCACCTGGGCAGCCTGGTGCGGCTGGGTCCGACCAGCGCCGGCACCCATGCCTGCCTGCACCTGGACCCGGTCCTGGCCGACGGCCCACTGGCCGCGACGCTGGCCGCGCAGGACCTGCAGGCCCGGTCCTTGTCGGCGCTGTGCCGCCAGCCGCGCGGGCTCAACGGCCTGGTGGTCGGCTACGGCGGCCAGGACGAAGCACGCACCGACCACGCGTTGGCTCGTGTAGCCGAGCTGCTGGCCGGTGCCGCAACGCGGCCCGAAGGTCGGCGACCATGGTGAAGTCGGCCTCGGGCGTCTTCATCCAGCCGGTGCACGAAGCCGCCGCTGATCAGGGCCCGAACTGGGCCCGCGTGTACAGCGCCGTGCGGCGCTCGATCGACGCCGGTGCGCTGGCACCCGGCACCCGGCTGCCGTCGGCGCGCCAGCTGGCACGCGACTGGCGAGTCGCGCGCGGCGCGGTCGACGAGGCCTTTGCGCAGTTGCAGCTCGAAGGCCTGCTCGAGCGCCGCGTCGGCGCCGGCAGCTGGGTCGCCGCCAGTGCCGGCCGTGTGACGGAGCCGCTGCCTCGCACGCCCAGCCCGGCGGCGCAGCGCGCCCTGCAGCAGCTGCGCGCCATCAGCCTGCCCGCCTCACGGACCGAACATGCCTACCGCACGATGCGGCCGCCGCCGCTGCACCCGCGCTCGATCCCGCTCGACCGCTTTCCGCTCGACGCCTGGCGGCGGCTGCTGGTACAGGCGCACGACGAAGGGCAACGCAGCCTGCTCAGCGGCAGCGCGCCCGGCGGACTGCCGGCGCTGCGTCAAGCCATCGCCTGCCACCTGGCGCTGGCGCGCGGCGTGTCGTGCAGCGCCGAGCAGGTGCTGGTGCTGAGCAGTCCGCGCGAAGGCATCACCGCGGTGATGGGGCAATTGCTGCGTCCGGGCGACCTGGTGGCCACCGAGGACCCGAGCCACCCGTCGTTGCCCTTGCTGTTCAGTACGCTCGGTGCGCGCGTGGTCGGCGTGCGGCTGGACGAACAGGGCTTCGACGTCGCCGATCTGCAGCGCCGAGCCAGCGCGGCACGGGCGGTCTACCTGCACCCGCTGGCCCAGTACCCGCTGGGCGTGCGCACCAGCGCGACGCGCGCCGGCAGGCTGCTGGCCTGGGCGTCCGACGCGCAGGCCTGGCTGATCGAAGGCCATTACAACGACGAATGGGTGGCGCGCGGACTGCAGCCGCCGACACTGTTCAGCCGCGACAGTGCCGGCCGCGTGTTGCTGCTGGGCACCTTCGAAGGCGTGATGTTCCCGTCGCTGCGGGTGAGCTACCTGGTGCTGCCGGCGCCGTTGGCGCGCCGCTTCATCGACAGCTACTCGACGCTGGGCGAGCGTGTGCCGCTGGCCACCCAGTGGGCGC
>JANOJJ010000747.1:0-3072 GCA_031408155.1 Rubrivivax sp. | reverse complement strand
TGAACAGGCGCCCTTCGATACCGGGCAGCGCGAACAGCGGCACGAACACCAGCACGATGATCAGCGTGGCATAGACGATGGCCGAGCGCACCTCCAGGGTCGCCTCGGAGATCACTTGCACTGTCGGCCTGGGCGCTTTCGCCTTGGCATTTAGCTTCAACCGGCGCAGCACGTTCTCGACGCCCACCACCGCGTCATCGACCAGCTCGCCGATGGCGATCGCCAGGCCCCCGAGCGTCATCGTGTTGATGGTCAGCCCGAAGTACTTGAACACCAGCACCGTGACCAGGATCGACACGGGAATCGCGGTCAGCGAGATGATCGTCGTGCGCACGTTGAGCAGGAACGCGAACAGCACGATCGCCACCATGATGGCGCCGTCGCGCAGCGCTTCGGCCACGTTGGCGATCGAGTTCTCGATGAAGTCGGCCTGCTTGAACAAGGTCTGCGGCGGCTGGATGCCGCTCGGCAGGTTCTTGCCCAGATCGACCAGCGTCGCCTCGATCGCGCGCGTCAGCTTCACGGTGTCGGCTGCCGGCTGTTTCTGCACCGCCAGGATGACGGCCGGCTGCCCCTGGAAGCTGGCATCGCCGCGCTTGATGCCGGCCGCCAGCCGCACATCGGCCACCTGCGACAGGGCGATGGGTTGCCCGTTGTTGACCGCGACCGTCACACGCTGCAAGTCCGACAGCTTGGCGGTGCGGCCGAGTTGGCGGATGAGGAACTCCCTGGCCTGCGATTCCAGGAAACCGCCGCTGGTGTTGGCGGAAAAACCTTCCAGTGCCGTCTTGACCTGATCCAGCGTGACGCCCAGCGTCAGCATGCGCGTGGCGTCGGGCTCGACCCGGTATTGCTTGACCTCGCCGCCGATGGGGATCACCTGTGCCACGCCGGGCAGCGTGAGCAGGCGTGGGCGCAGCACCCAGTCGGCGTATTCACGGGCCTGCATCGGCGTGGCCTTGGCCGGATCGACCGGCAGCGCCAGCAGGATGATCTCGCCCATGATCGAGCTGATCGGCCCCATCTGCGGCGCCACGCCTGGCGGCAACTGTTCGCGCACGAGCGCCAGCCGCTCGGCCACCTGCTGGCGGTTCAGATAGATGTCGCTGCCCCACTCGAACTCCACCGTCACGACGGCCAGCCCGACACCAGACACCGAACGCACCCGGGTGACGCCCGCCATGCCGTTCATCGTCGTCTCGATCGGGAAGGTGACGAGTTGCTCCACTTCTTCCGGCGCCATGCCGCCGGCCTCGGTGAGCAGGGTGATGCTGGGCTTGTTGAGGTCGGGAAAGACATCGACCGGCGTCCCCTTGAGCACCAGCGCGCCATAGGCCATCAGCACGACGGCGACAGCCAGCGTCATCAGCCGCTGGCTGAGGCTGGTGTCGATGATGGCTTTGAACATTCGGCCCGCGCCTTCAGCGAACCTGCGCCAGCAGCGTCGCGCCCTGCGTGACGACACGATCGCCCGCCGCCAGGCCCGACGTGACCACCGAGCGGGTGGCGTCCAGCGCCTGCGCCTGCACCTTGCGCGGCTTGAAGCGTTCGGCCGATTCGTGCACCCAGACCACGGTTTCGTTGGCCTCGCTCTGCGTCACCGCTGCCTGAGGCACCGCGTAGCCCTTGACGCGGGACTTCGTCGCGACCACCACCGTCAGCGACTGCCCCACGGCGAGCGCCGGCGCCGGCGGGGTGATCCGGAACTGCAGCGGAATCGCCTGCTCGCGCAGCTGCATGCCGGCCCCCAGAAAGCTCAGCCGCAAAGACTCCTTGCCGGCTGTCAGCGCGGTGGATTGTTCGATGTCAGCGGCGGCGCGGGTGTCGTAGGCCAGCGCTTCCACCAGCAGCCGGTCGGGCCGGACGATCTCGAACAGCAGTTCCCGTGCTTCCACCACCTGGCCGGCTACCACTGCATTGCTGCTGATGACGCCGGGCACGGGCGCGACCAGGGCCACGCGACCACCCAGGCCGGCCGCCAGCGCTTGCCGGCGCTGGGCCAGGCTGGCGACTTCGGCGCGGGCCGCGTCGATCTCTTTCTGCGGCACACTGCCTTCGAGCTGGGCGTAGCGCTGTGCTTTTTGTTCGGCGACGACCATCTGCCCGTTCACCTCTGCCAGTTGGGCTTGCGTGCCTGCGCGTTCCAGGCCGTTGGCTTGCGGTGCCAGGTAGGCCAGCACTTGCCCCTGCACGACCTTTTGGCCCAGGTGCGGCAACCCACCCGGCACGGGCTGCACGATGCCCGACTGCGTGGCTTGCACCCGGCCGGCGGCAGCGGGGTCGGCGATGACCAGGCCCTTGAGCTCCACGCTGCTGGGCAGCGACTGTTCCTCCACGACCACGGTGCGAAGGGTGTACAGGCGTTGCACTGCCTTCGGCACGTTGACGCTGCCGTCCGGCAGGCGCTGCGGCGAGGTGGAGCCGGCGCCCCCCGTCGCAGACCC
This sequence comes from Rubrivivax sp., assembly GCA_031408155.1. Taxonomy (GTDB): domain Bacteria; phylum Pseudomonadota; class Gammaproteobacteria; order Burkholderiales; family Burkholderiaceae_C; genus Rubrivivax. Next base: position 628 of record JANOJJ010000747.1, on the reverse strand, counting down.
CTGCCCTGTGCCGGTGGCCGCACTCTCTGGTGGCTTCTTGACGTCCTTGCTGTGATCTTCATCGCCATGGGCCCGCGCTGCGGTGGCGAGTGCGACCAAGGCGGCCATCACGACGGCGACCGAAACAGCGGCCGGCAAACGGAACGAGAACGTGCGCAAGCGGGTCATGGCAAGGCTCCCTTGGGGGCCGCACGCCGACGGCGCCAGGCGAAGGCACCGGCGGCCAGCAAAAGCGCCGCAGCCAGCGCAATGGAGAGCGCAACGGTCCACGGCGGGCTGTGCTCACTGGAAGCCACGGCCGTTGCCGACACGCCGGCGACGACGAGGTCGCCAGTGAGCAGATCGTTGGCTTGGCCCGCCTGCACCGTGAACACCAGGGGGTGCGTACCGGGTGCAGCCAAGCCGGGCGCGGCCACGGTGTACAGGCCTTCACGCTCGACGGCAGGGGTGGCCTTCATAGGCCCGCCTTCCACCAAGATCGTGGCACCGGCGACCGGTTCGTTGGGCAAAGTAGAGGCTCGCTCGCAGACCCCCGACGCTGCGGTGGCCCTTCAAGCCGACCATCCCGGCCGCTTCCGAAGCTGCCACGAATTCCTTCTCGAGAGCTTCGTCCCGCAGGCGAAACACG
>JANOJJ010000287.1:0-10134 GCA_031408155.1 Rubrivivax sp. | reverse complement strand
GCGGTCGTACAGCGTCTGCAGTCCCAGGTAGTCGAACTGCAGGTCGCGCTCGGCCTTGATCGCGGCGCCCAGGCGCGCCAGGTCGAACTGGGCCAGCTTGTCGTCCAGCAGTTCGGCGGCGATGCCCTTCTTGATGAACTGCGGGAAGTAGTCGGCGTAGCGCTCCTGCATCTGCGCCTGGGAGATCTCGCCGCCCAGGATCTCGCGGCGAATGGTGTGCAGCAACAGACGGGCCGTGGCGCGGCTGTAGGCAGGATCCTTCTCGATCAGCGTTCGTGCGGCCAGGATCGCGGCCTTGTAGACCTCGTCGATGGGGACGCCGTCGTAAAGATTGCGCCGCGTCTCTGCCAGGATGGGTAGGGCACTCACGTCGGCGCCCAGGCCCGCGCAGGCCGATTCGATCAAGCCCTCGAGGGCAACCAGATCCAGCGGTACTCGACGGCCGGCGTCGATCACGTGCAGCTCGGCTGTCCTGGCTGGCTCGGTCGCGACCTGCTGTCGGGCGCGCTCTTGCGACCGCCGCTCGCGGTAAAGCACGTAGGCCCGCGCGACCTCATGGTGGCCACCACGCATCAGGCCCAGTTCGACGTGATCCTGCACGTCTTCGATGTGGAAGGTGCCGCCGCCCGGGCGCGATCGCAACAACGCACGCACCACGGCTTCGGTCAGACGCTCGACCGTCTCACGCACGCTGGCCGAGGCCGCCCCCTGAGTCCCGTGCACCGCCAGAAACGCCTTCATCAAGGCGACCGCGATCTTGCTCGGTTCGAACGACACCACGGCGCCATTGCGCCGAATGATCTGGTAGCCGGCATAGGCCGAGGCAACCGGTGCGGCAACCGCGCCGAGGTGACGAACAGGCGCGACGGCCTCGGCAGCGGGCGGCAGTACGCTTTGCATCAAATCCCCTTTGAACTGGCTGGTCACCGGGTCGTGCGCTCGAAGCGCGTCTCGGTGGACTTATCGAAAGCAGACAAAACAACGCGGCGCACGCAAGCAACCGGGCTGGGCGACTGGTCGGAACTTCAGGCCCGCGTTGATCGCAATGGGGCCGAACGACAGGCGGGCTCCTGACCAGTCATTCGGACCATCGGGCCACTGTTTCATGTGGATCAAGGACGCTGCACTCAAGTCATGAGACTATCACGAAGCGACACTATATCTGGGGGCTGAGACCCCCACAAGACGCTACGGGTAGTGTCTTGTGAGGTCCTTCCCTGATCCGAGACCAAGCCTCGTGCCGACTGCGGGATGTCCGTCGACGGCGCCGCGGTGTGCCGAGCCGCGTGACGACTGGCCGGTCGCGCGCGCAGGGCCGGATGGCAAGGCCGGTGCGGCAAATCGCTTGCGCGGGCCGCACCGAATCAAGCTACCGGTGCGGCCAATGGCCACACGCGCGCGCTGCAGCCTCTAAGCCGCGCGCGCAGGCGCATCCAGTCGAAGCCGGGGCCGGGATCGCGCTTGCGTCCCGGCGCCACGTGCTCGTGTCCGACGATCTGGTCGATCGGGTATCGGCGGGCGGTCGACACCAACAAGCGAGCGAGCACGCGGTACTGGGCGGCCACGAAAGGCTGTTCGTCGGAGCCTTCGAGTTCGATGCCGATCGACCAGTCGTTGCAATTGTCACGACCGCACCAGCTCGACACTCCGGCGTGCCAGGCCCTCTGGTCACAGCTCACGAACTGCACGAGTTCGCCGCTGCGGCGGACGAAGAAATGTGCCGAAACGCGCAGCTCGCGCAGGGTCGCGTACGACCGGTGGCGGTCGCAGTCGAGCGTGTTGCCGAACAAGCGCTCGACCGCGTGACCGCGGAACAGACCCGGCGGAAGGCTGATCGAGTGCAGCACCACGAGAGTGGGCTGTACCCCCGCAGGGCGCGGTCCGAAGTTGGGCGATCGGCTGCTGCGTGCGCCGGCCCACCAGCCGCCGCACCAGACCGGACCAACGCGGCGCGGCGTCACTCGCGCAACCTGCGCCGTCGGCCGAGCAGCCTGCCAGGCCACTTGCGCGGGCGATCGTCGAGGCTCACACGCTGTCGCCGAACCCCATCACCGCATCGCCCGACCCGATGCCCAGTCGTGCCATGCGATAGCGCATCTGGCGCAGCGACAAACCCAAGCTGGCGCCGGCGGCGGTGCGGTTGTAGCGGTGTCGCTCGAGCGCGCGGCCGAGGATCTCGCGCTCGACCTGATCGAGATACGCTGCCAGGTCGCTGGGCAGCGGTGCGACACCGGACGGCGCCGGAGCAGCGGCCGGCGCCGCTTCAGTGGCTTCAGCCACGGCTTCCGGATCGCCTTCGTGCAGCAATGCATCGGGCAGCGCCAGGTCCTCGCGCTCGATGCGCACGCCACCGGCCAGCGCCAACGCTCGATGCAGCAGGTTTTCGAGTTCGCGCACATTGCCCGGGAAGCTGTAGCGTTGCAGGTGCTCGAGCGCGTCGGCCGCGAGTTCGGGTACCGGTGCGACGCCGGCGTCGTGGGCAATGCGCGCGACCACGGTGGCGCAGATGGCGGACAGGTCATCCAGGCGCTCGCGCAGCGGCGGCACGGTGATCTGAATCACATTGAGCCGGTAATAGAGATCCTGGCGGAAGCGGCTCGTGGCGACCTCGGTGGCCAGGTCCTTGTGGGTGGCGCTCAGGATGCGCACGTTGACTGGCAACTCCGCAGTGCTGCCCAGCGGTCGCACGGCGCGCTCCTGAATCACGCGCAGCAGCTTGCTCTGCATCGACAGCGGCAAATCGCCAATCTCGTCGAGGAAGAGCGTACCGCCATGGGCGGCCTGGAAGAAGCCTTCCCGGTCCTCGCTCGCTCCGGTGAAGGAGCCCTTGCGATAACCGAAGAACTCGGCCTCGAGCAAGGCCTCGGGGATGGCGCCGCAGTTGACCGGTACGAAGGCCTGACCCGCCCGCGGCGACACCTCGTGGATGGCGCGCGCGACCAGTTCCTTGCCGGTACCCGACTCCCCCTGCACCAGCACCGGCGCCATGCCGCGCGCCACCTTCTCGATCATCGTGCGCACGTGCCGCATGGCTGCGGACACACCCACCAGCCGTCGAAGCGCGGTCACGCCAGCCGGTCGCAGGTCGGGCAAGGCCCCGCGTGCCGGGCGTGCATCACCGCTGCGGTCGTGCCCCGGCTGGCCAGGGGCTTCGGCGACCGGCGCCGGTGCGCGGCCGAGCGCCGTGGCCACGACTGCGCGGAACTGACGCAGGTCGACCGGTTTGGTCAGGTAGTCGTAGGCCCCGGCCTTGAGCGCCTCGACCGCGTTCTCGGCCGAGCCATAGGCCGTGATCACGATGCCCTTCTCGCGGCGGCCGTTCTCGTCCATGCGGCGCAGCAGGTCGAGCCCGGTGCCGTCGGGCAACCGCATATCGGTGATGACGACGGAAAAGCGCTGCTGCTGCAAGGCCGTCCAGGCCTCTTCGACCGTGCCCGCGCTTTCCACGTCGTAACCCTCGCGCACGAGCGTCAGCTCATACAAGGTGCGCAGGTCGGGCTCATCGTCGACGACGAGCAGGCGGTAGGGTGCAGGGTTGTTCACGCGACGAGGCCCAAGGTGGCATTGGCCGGGCTCAGCGCTCCACGCAGCATGACCACGCGGAACTCGTTGCGCAGGCGCTCGGCACCCGGCTTGGCGCGGTATTCGATGCTGGCGCGGTAGCGTTCACACAGCTCGCGGCAAATGTACAGGCCGAGGCCGGTGCCGCGGCTGCGGGTCGAAAAGAAGGGTTCGAACAGGTAGCGTTCGACCTCGGGCGGGATCGGCGCGCTGTCGCTTTCGACGGACAACACCACAGTCGCGTCATCGCGTGCCCCTAGTCGCAGAAAGATCGCGCCCGGGGCGGCGCTGGCGTGCCGGCGCGCGTTGTCGAGCAGGTTCACCAGTACCCGGCGCAGGTGCTCGGCGTCGAAGGCCACACCCAGTGGCTGGGCCGGCAGATCCACCCGCAGCCGGCTCTCCGAGCCCAGCGGCAGATCGACCGTGCGCGCCCACTCGGCCGCGGCAGCGGCAATCTCGGCGCTGGCATCGATCACGTGCACGATGGACGGCGCGCCGGGAGCCACTTCCATCACGTCGTCGACGATGCGCTTGAGGCGCTCGACATTGTCGGCCACGATTCGCGCCAGTCGCTGCTGGGTAGCACCGAGTACGTCTTCGAGCAGCAGGGCGTTGGCCTGAGCGATCGCCGCCAGCGGGTTGCGGATTTCGTGTGCGATGCCGGCGGACACCCGTCCCATGGCGGCCAGCTTTTCTTGTCGCAACCGGGCCTCGGCCGTGCGCACGTCTTCCAGCAGCAGCACGCAGAAGGGCTCGCCGGCCGCCGCGCCAGCGTCGATGTCGCGCCGGCGCATGAAGCGGATGCGCGCGCGCAGGGTGCGTCGGTGGCCGCTTTCGAATTCCAGAGCGATGTCGCGGCCGGCCTCGGGCCAGGTGCTCGGGTCGGACAGTGCGGCTTCGACCGCGTGCGACAGCGGCAACCAGGCCCGGCGCGATGGCAGCGGAAACGGTGCCGACGTCGCCATGCCCTGCTCGGCCAGCAGTTCGCGCGCCGCCGGGTTGGCCGCGCGCACGCGCAGCCGGTGGTCGACGACGAGCACGCCATCGACCATTTCCTCGATCACCAGACGGTTGAGTTGCGCCTGCTGGCGCGCCAGCTCCAGGCTGCCGCGTGCGGCCAGTTCTTCACCTGCCAGGCGGCCAGCCAGTTCAGCGGACAACAACGTGATCACGAACAGGCCGAGGCCGGCCAGACCCGACTGCAGCATCAAGGCGCTGAGGTCGCCGCCGAGTTGCGCGCCACGCCAGGCCATGGCCAGCAGCATCAAGGTCACGCCGGCAGCGGTGGCCAACGCGCGCAGGCGACTCGTCACCACGCCGGCCATCAGTACCGGCAACACCAGTAGAGCTGCGAAGTTGAAGCTCGACCCGAGCTCGAGCACGTGCAGGCCCGTGAACACCGCCAGATCAACCCCGATCGTGGCCACCCATTGCATGCGCCGCTGGCCCTGCTGTGCCTGCGGTGCATTCAACGAATGGAAGCGCGGCAGCATCCAGAAGGTGATGGCTTGCACGGCGTAGCCCAGGCACAGCAGCGTCGACGCCGCCACCAGACGCACGCCGAGCAGCCCGCCGGCCGCTTGCGCGGCCACCAGCACCAGCCCCACGACGGCGCGCGCAGCGGCATAGGTTCGGTAGACGCGGGCCAGCGCCGTGTCGTGCGCGGTGGCGACCCGACGCGCTTCACGCGTCAGGAAACGGCTGTCGGCGCTTTCCTCGCCGGCTGCCAACCAGCCGGGATCAAAGAAGGATTCGCGCGCGTCGCCTTGCCGGTCGCCGTCGACCCCGATCGCTCCGAACCACGATTCGTCGGCTGGCGCAGGTCGTTCGGACCGGCGGTCGTTCCGTCGCCGATCAGCGACGCGGCGGTCCCCACCCCGTCGCTCCGGACTGGTCTGCTGGGTCGCAGTCCCGGGGTCGCTCACGGGTCCTTCCACGCGCGGCCGGGCGGCGTCAGCGCGGTCCGGCCAGACGATGGGCCTCGCCGCAATAGGCAAGACCCACCTTGTCCACCAACGCATCGTCGCGCGGCAGGTGCACGCCGCAATGCGCGCACGCCAGCATGGTAGCGGGCGAGGTCGGGGGTCGGGGCTTGGCAGTCGGCGGCGGCTCGGCTGCCTTGCGCGACCGGCCCAACAGCAAATACAAGGCGACGCCGACAACCAGCAGCAAGAGCAGGTATTTCATCGATTGCAGCCTTTGACGTGCCAGCCTGGCGGTCGTGGCTCAGCCCGCAGGCCGGGCCAATAACACTTCGAGCACAAAGCGTGAGCCGGCGTAGGCCAGCAGCAACAGGATCGCACCGACGTACAACCACCGCGTGGCTCGGCGTCCGCGCCAGCCGCGCAGGTGTCGTCCCACCAGCAGTGCCGCAAACACGGCCCAGCCCAGCAGCGAAAGCACCAGCTTGTGGTCGCCCCAGCGCCATTGTGTGGCGCTGAACGCCCCCAACAGCAATGCAGCCGTGAGCACGACGAACCCCACTTCGACGAAGCGGAAAGTCAGCCGCTCGAGTTGCAGCAGCGGCATGACGGACTCAGCATCGGCTGGCGGCCCCTTCATGCGCAAGCGGCGTTCGGCGGCATCGAGCAAGGCGCCGTGCAGCACCGCTGCGCCGAACAGCCCATAGGCACCAACCCCCAATACGAAGTGCAGCGGCGCCATTGGCGAGCTGTAGTGGCGGCTGTCGCCGGGAAAGTAAGTCGCCAGCAGTACCACCGCCGCCCCGGCAGGTGCCAGCCAGCCGCGCACCTTTGGCAAGGGCACGAAGCGGCTTTCGACGGCATGCAGGCCGATGACGATCCAGACCGTCAGCGACAACACCGGCGCGAAGCCCAGACGGGTGCCGCCTTGCCCGTTGCCCCAGCCCGAGATGTCGAGCACCAGCGCCAGCAGGTGCAGCAGCCAGGCCGCCGGCAGGGCCAGGGCAGCCGGTCGCTCAAGGCGGCCGCCGCGCAGCGCGCCGGCTGCGTACAGCACGACCGCCAGCAGCGCCGGCCACCAGCCGGCCACCGCGTGGGCACTTGTGATCGCGGGCGATAAAATCATGGTCACAGTGTACTTTCGCGGCGCTCGCGAGCGCGCCGCTTCGCGATGGCCTCGACCCTATCCGACCGCCTGTCACGGCTGGTCAAGACCATGCGCGGCCAGGCGCGCATCACCGAGAGCAATATCCAGGACATGCTGCGCGAAGTGCGCGTGGCGCTGCTCGAGGCCGACGTTGCGCTGCCCGTGGTGCGCGACTTCATTGGCCGGGTCAAGGACAAGGCGCTCGGACAAGAAGTCACCGGCTCGCTCAACCCCGGCCAGGCGTTGGTGGGCATCGTGCACAAGGAGCTCGCGGCCACCATGGGTGGAGGGGTGGCCGAGCTCAACCTGGCCACCCAGCCGCCGGCAGTGATCTTGATGGCCGGCCTGCAGGGTTCGGGCAAGACAACCTCGACGGCCAAGATTGCCCGCCACCTGATCGGCACGCGCAAGAAGAAGGTCCTCACGGTCTCGGCCGACGTCTACCGGCCGGCCGCGATTGAACAGCTCAGAACGGTGACCGCGCAGGCCGGGGCCGAGTGGTTCGCTTCCAGCCCCGACCAGCAGCCGCTGGCGATTGCGCTGGCGGCACTGGATCACGCCAAGCGTCACTACTTCGACGTACTGCTGGTCGACACCGCGGGTCGGTTGGGCATCGACGACGTGCTGATGGCCGAGATCCGCAGCTTGCACGCGGCATTGAATCCGATCGAGACCCTGTTCGTCGTCGACGCCATGCAGGGCCAGGACGCGATCAACACCGCCAAGGCCTTCAAGGATGCCTTGCCGCTGACCGGTGTGGTGCTGACCAAGCTCGACGGTGATTCGCGCGGGGGCGCGGCGCTGTCGGTGCGCCAGGTGACGGGCGCCCCGATCAAGTTCGCTGGGGTGTCGGAAAAAATCGACGGCCTGGAAGTCTTCGATGCCGAGCGCCATGCCGGCCGCGTGTTGGGCATGGGCGACATCGTGGCCCTGGTCGAGGAGGTGCAAAAAGGTGTCGATCTGAAGGCCGCGCAGCATTTGGCCGACAAGGTCAAGAGCGGCGCCGGATTCGACCTCAATGACTTCCTGAGTCAGATCTCGCAGATGAAAAGGATGGGCGGCCTGTCGGGACTGATCGACAAGCTCCCCAGCCAGCTCAGCGCCAAGGCGGCAGGCGCCAACATGGATCGCGCCGAGCGTGACGTGCGGCGCATGGAGGGCATCATCTGTGCCATGACGCCGCTGGAGCGGCGCAAACCCGAGCTCATCAAGGCCAGTCGCAAACGACGAATTGCCGCCGGGGCGGGTGTACAGGTTCAGGAAGTCAATCGCATGCTCAACCAGTTCGAGCAGATGCAGGGCATGATGAAAAAGATGAAGGGCGGCGGGCTGATGAAAATGGTGCGCCGCATGGGCGGAGGGATGCCCGGCATGCCACGCTGAACGACTCGCCCGGCAATCGCTGCAACAGGCATTGCTTCGCGTCCGCGGAAACAATTGGATACGTTGGTCGCTCCACCGCGGTTGACGCTGACGGGCCGTCACCCTTAGTTTGCTGGCTTTCGCGCGCAACGGCACCCCTGGGGTGCAGAGTCGACACATGGACATCATCGATACTGGCTCTTCCACCGCCCTCGTTGCGGCGGCGGCCCTGCTGCTGACCCTCTTCCTGGTGCGCCGCCGCGGGCGCCAGAACAACGCGCGCAGCGGGGTACGCGACACGCTTGACACGGTGCAGGACTGGCCACCCGAACCGGCGCGGGTGATGACCGTGCAGGAGCGCCATTCCTACGAACTGCTGCGTCGGGCCCTGCCTGGCTACATGGTGTTGGCGCAAGTGCCGCTGTCGCGTTTCGTTCGCGTACCGACTCGCCATTCGTACACCGAATGGCTGCAGCGCGTGGGCACGCTCAGCGCCGATCTGCTGGTATGCGACACCGGTTCACGGGTATTGGCCGTGATCGATGTGCGCGCGACCGAAGAAAGCCAGCGCAGCCGCCGCCGCCACGAGCGCCTGGCTCGAGTGCTGCGGGCGGCTGGCGTGCGGGTGCATGTCTGGCGCGAAGGCCAGCTGCCGACAGCTGCCGAAGTGCGCACCACGCTGGCGCATGACTTGTTGCGTGGCAACGGTCCGATGCAACCGGTGTCGACCGCATCGCGGCCCATGCCCCTGATCCCGGTGCCCGAAATGCAAGAACTCGACGCCGTGCTGGCCGAAGGCGATGCAGCGGCCGCGCGCGACGTCGGGCATGAGCCCGTTCCTTCGGCCTTCTTCGAAGAACTCGAAGAAACGGGCTCGGCCGCGACCCGCTGAAGGCGCCACATCCGGCTTGCCGGACCTGCACACTGCGGCGTGAAAACGCATCAGTCGAGCAGGGCTTGCGCGAACTGGCGTGCATCGAAGGGTTGCAGATCTTCGAGTGCCTCGCCGACGCCGATGAAGTAGACCGCCAGCGGACGTTGCTGCTCGCTGCACCAGCGCGCGATTGCGGCCAGCACGCCGCCCTTCGCCGTGCCATCTAGCTTGGTCACGACCAGGCCGGTCAGGCCCAGGGCGGCGTCGAAGGATTGCACCTGGGCCAGCGCGTTCTGCCCTGTGTTGCCGTCGATCACCAGCAACACTTCATGCGGCGCTCCGGCTTGCGCCTTGCCGATCACGCGCTGGATCTTCTTAAGCTCTTCCATCAGGTGCAGCTGCGTCGGCAGGCGGCCCGCGGTGTCGGCGATCACGACATCGCAACCGCGTGCCCGGCCGGCGCTCACGGCGTCGAAGGTCACGGCTGCCGGATCGCCGCCTTCCTGGCTGATGATCTCGACCCGGTTGCGGTCGGCCCAAACCGCCAGCTGCTCGCGCGCCGCTGCGCGGAAGGTGTCGGCCGCGGCCAGCAGCACGCGCTGGTCGGCTGCAGCCAGAGTCCGCGTGAGCTTGCCGATGGTGGTGGTCTTGCCTGCACCGTTGACGCCGACCACCATGATCACGGTGGGCGTTTGCTGGCCGACGGCCAGCGATCGTTCCAGGGGGCGCAAGAGGTCGGTGATGGCATCCGCCAGCAAAACCTTGACGGTCGCCGTGTCGGTGGCCTTGCTCTCCTTGACGCGGCGCCTGAGATCAAGCAACAAGTGGTCGGTGGCCGATACGCCGGTGTCGGCCATCAACAGCGCCGATTCCAGATCCTCATATAGCGCATCGTCGATGCGTGCGCCGGTGAAGACCTGTGCGATGCTGCCGCCGGTCTTGCGCAAGCCCTGCTTGAGGCGACGCAGCCAGCCCGAGCGTATGGCCAGTGAGGCCGGCTCCATCGGAGCGTCGACTGGGTCCGCAACCGTTGCGGCCATGCCACCCACGTCGGCGCCGTCAGCGGCCTCGAGCGGCGTTGAAGGCGCCGGATGCGCCGGTACGGGCGCCACTGCTGGCGCCTTCTTTCTGAAGAAACTGAACATAGTGATCCGGCCTGCGCTGCGCGATATACTTTTGGGCTAAGGCGCTTTAGCTCAGTTGGTTAGAGCGACGGAATCATAATCCGCAGGTCCGGGGTTCGAGTCCCTGAAGCGCCACCATCGACC
>JANOJJ010000724.1:0-1654 GCA_031408155.1 Rubrivivax sp. | reverse complement strand
TCAGGTCTCCCATTTCCCCTGAATCCACGCAGGGAGCATCCTGGCCAAGGCCAAATCGCGTGACGACTACGAGACGCTCAGTGGCGTCGGCAAGGTGCTCGCTTTGACCATTGCGCTGCAGACCGGTAGTGTCGGCTGCTTCGATGGCGCTAGCAGCTTCGCCTCATACTCGTACACGGTGGACAGCCGGCGTGAATCGACCGGCAACAGACACGGCGACGGCAACGCCAACTGTGGCAACAGGCAGCTGACCGCAGATTCGCCGCCACGCAGTCAAGCGGTTCGGGCGTGCTGACGACCTTGCCGCGCTGCGGCGACTGACCGACGGCCAGCGCCAAGTCACCATCGTGGGTACGGGTGGAATCGGCAAGACTGCTTCAGAAATGAGCCGATTTGAGGCCAGGCCCCGTATGCAAGACACGCAGCGGGCGCGACAGGGGCTGTCGTGTCAGGTCGGAGCGCAAAATGCAAGACCTGACCCTGTCCCGCTTGCTGTCCCGGGTCCTGACCCTGTGCCGGGTCCCGCTGCTGCAGGCGCAACACAAACGAGCAGGCCCACCGGCACGAACGTGCCGATGGGCCTGGTGCAAAGCCGCCGAAGCGTCAGCGCACCTTGCCCGCCTTCCAGGCGTTGAGCAGCGTCTCGTAGGCGATGGTTTCACCCTTCGGCTTCTCGTTGGCCAGCTTCTTCCACGGCGCACCCTTGTCTGTCAGGTACTTGTTGGGGTCGCCCTTGGCATTGAGCTTGGGCGCGCAGCGCGCCATGCCGGCTCGCTCAAGTCGCGACATCACCTGGTCCATCTCTTCGGCCAGGGTGTCCATCGCCGCCTGCGGGGTCTTCTCACCCGTCACCGCCACGGCCACGTTCTTCCACCACAGCTGCGCCAGCTTGGGGTAGTCGGGCACGTTGGTGCCGGTCGGTGTCCAGGCCACGCGCGCCGGGCTGCGGTAGAACTCGACCAGTCCGCCGAGCTTGGGCGCCAGGTCGGTCATCGCCTTGCTCTGGATGTCGCTCTCGCGGATCGGCGTCAGGCCGACGATCGTCTTCTTCAACGACGTGGTCTTCGCGGTCACGAACTGTGCATACAGCCACGCGGCTGCCGTCTTGTTGGCGTCATGCGCCTCGAAGAAGGTCCACGAACCGACGTCCTGGTAGCCGTTCTGCATGCCCTGCTTCCAGTACGGTCCGTTCGGGCCAGGGGCCATGCGCCACTTCGGCGTGCCGTCGGCGTTGACCACCGGCAGCCCGGGCTTGGTCATGTCGGCGGTAAACGCGGTGTACCAGAAGATCTGCTGCGCGATCTGGCCTTGCGCGGGCACCGGGCCGGCTTCGCCGAAGGTCATGCCGGTGGCTTCCTTGGGGGCGTACTTCTTCATCCAGTCGACGTACTTGGTCAGCGCATAGACGGCGGCCGGCGAGTTGGTGGCGCCACCGCGCGAGACCGACGCGCCCAGCGGCGTGCAGCCGTCGGCCGAGGCGCGGATGCCCCACTCGTCGACCGGCTTGCCGTTCGGGATGCCGATGTCGGCGGTGCCGGCCATCGACAGCCAGGCGTCGGTGAAGCGCCAGCCCAGGCTCGGGTCCTTCTTGCCGTAGTCCATGTGGCCGTAGATCGGCTTGCCGTCGATGGTCTTCACGTCGTTGGTGAAGAAC
>JANOJJ010000712.1:0-2356 GCA_031408155.1 Rubrivivax sp. | reverse complement strand
ATGAACGTGCCCTTCAAGCTGCGCGACGAAGCGCTCGATGCGGCCTTCCTCAAAGGCGCCGAGTCCCGCGGCCTGCTGCAACTCAAGGGCCACCGCTCGGTCGGCGGCATGCGCGCATCGATCTACAACGCGATGCCGATGGCCGGCGTGCAGGCGCTGCTGGCGTACATGAAGGAATTCGAGGCACAACATGGCTGAAGGACATGTTTTCGGAGCTTCACATGGCTGAAGGACATGTTTTCGGAGCGTCACATGGCTGACCGCCTGCCGGTCCTGGTGCTCAACCAGATCGCCGCCGCGGGCCTGTCGCGGCTGCCGGCCGAGCGCTACCGCGTGGGCAAGGACGTGGCCGAACCGGCCGCGATCCTGGTCCGCTCGGCCGACCTGCATGGCATGTCCATCCCCACCAGCGTGCGCGCCATCGGCCGCGCCGGTGCGGGTACCAACAACATCCCGGTCGCAGCGATGAGCGCGCGCGGCGTACCGGTTTTCAACGCCCCCGGCGCGAACGCCAACGCGGTGAAGGAGCTGGTGCTCGCCGGCATGCTGATGGCCGCGCGCAACATGGCCCCCGCGCTGCGTTTCGTGACCCAGCTGGACATGGCCGCGCCCGACCTGGACAAGCAGGTCGAAGACGGCAAGAAGGCCTTTGCCGGCTATGAGCTGACCGGCCAGACGCTGGGCATCATCGGTCTGGGCAAGGTCGGCTGCCTGGTCGCCGACGCCGCCATCAAGCTGGGCATGCAGGTGCTGGGCTTCGACCCGCACATCACGGTCGACGCGGCCTGGAGCCTGCCGTCGCAGGTGCGGCGCGCGGCCAGCGTCAACGACGTGCTGCGCAACGCGCAGTTCGTGACCCTGCACGTGCCCTTGCTCGACAGCACGCGCCACTTGGTGAACGACGCCAACATCGGCCTGCTGCGCCAGGGGTGCGGTGCTGCTGAACTTCAGCCGCGACGGCGTGGCCAGCGAAGCCGCGGTGCAGGACGCGCTGCTCGGCGGCCGGTTGTCGCATTACGTCAGCGACTTCCCGTCGCCGTTGCTTGCCGGCATGGCCGGTGCGGTGGCGCTGCCGCACCTGGGTGCGTCCACGCGCGAGGCCGAGGAGAACAGCGCCGTGATGGTGGTCGACCAACTGCGCGACTACCTGGAGCACGGCAACATCGCCAACGCGGTGAACTTCCCCTCGGTGTCGATGGAACGCGAGTCCCCGTTCCGGGTGGCGATCGCCAACGCCAACGTGCCCAACATGCTGGGCCAGATCTCCACCACCATGGCCAACGCCGGCTTGAACATACGCAACATGGTCAACAAGTCGCGCGGCGAAATGGCGTACACGCTGGTCGACGTCGACAGTGCGCCGGCGCCGGAGGTGCTGACCGCGCTCGGCGCCATCAGCGGCGTGTCGACCGTGCGCTGGCTGCCGCAGCAGCCCGGCTGAGAGGCTGACAGGCCGAGCGGGACCCTGCCGGCACTGATCTTGCACCAGGGTCCGGCATGAGCACCGCACCCGGCACTCGAGCCAGCGACAGCCCCGCGCTGCGCGTGCTGCTGATCGACGGCGGTGCACACCGGGTCGGCCTGATTCGTGACGAGCTGACACGGCAGGGCCATCTGGTGGTCGGCGTGGTCGACCAGGCGCTGCTGATCCACGACTGCGTGCTGCGCCTGCAGCCCGACGTGGTGATCGTCGACGCCGAGTCGCCCGGCCGCGACACGCTGGAACACCTGGCCACGATGTCGACCACCAGCCCGCGCCCGGTGGTGGTGTTCGCCGAGGACCCGAGCCAGGAACCGATGCAGCAGGCACTGAAGGCCGGTGTCAGCGCCTACGTGATCGCAGGGCTGAACCCGAGCCGCCTGATGCCGGTGCTGCAGGTGGCGATCGCGCGCTTCGAACAGGACCAGGCCCTGCGTGACCAACTCGATAGCGCGCAGACGCAGTTGTCGGAACGCAAACTGATCGAACGTGCCAAGGGCCTGCTGATGGACGACGTGGGCCTGAGTGAAGAGCAGGCCTACCGGCACCTGCGCAAGCTGGCGATGGATCGCGGCCAGCGCCTGGGCCAGGTCGCCGAGCGCATCGTCGAAGCCAGGGATCTGCTGAACCCGCGCGTGTGATTGCGTGCGGGCCGCTCGCGGGCGCTTCGTGGGCGCTTCGCGGGCGCTGCGATGCTGCGGCGCACCAACGCGACGCGCGCCGGCCCCGATTCAGTGCCGACCCGGTGCAGTTCGGCCCGATTGCACATCGAATCGCCTGGCACGCTGCGTGCATTGCATGACGTGGAAGCCGCACACAACGGCGTGCGTGGTGATGATTGGATTCGGGCAACGGCGTCCGACTCGCAAGACCTGT
>JANOJJ010000282.1:0-6619 GCA_031408155.1 Rubrivivax sp. | reverse complement strand
CGTCTCCAGACACAGCTGCTGCACCTTGTGGCTGGGGAAGTCGAACGACAGCGGCAGCGTCACCACCTGCTGGATGGCGGTGATGACGCGCGCCATCCAGTCGAGGTCGGTCAGCGCGCGGGCGCCGATGTTGACGTTGAGCCAGCTCGCGCCGGCCTCGGCCTGGCGCAGCGCCAGGGCCTGGATGCCGGTCAGGTCTTGCTGCTCGAACAAGGCCTTGGTGCTCTTGAAGCCGGGGTTGATGCGCTCGCCGATGATGCGCAGCGCAAAGGCGGGGGCGGGGGTGGCGGTGGTCATCAAGGCTCCTGCAGCGCGAGGTTGCGCAGAAAGGTTTTCTGGAATCCGGGCCGCGTGCTCAGCTCGACGTGGCGGCAGCCGCGCGCCAGTGCGGCGGCGCGCGCGCGCCGTTCGCCCGACGCAAGCATCTGCTGCGCACCCAGTCCGGCGGCGTTGCCGACCTGGACGAAGCGCTCGCGCGGCAGCGGGGGAAAGAGGCCGATCGCCAGCGCGCTGGCGACGTCGAGGTAGGCGCCGAAAGCGCCGGCGATCACGCAGCGCTCGATCGCGGCTTCGTCCAGCCCGGCCTCACGGCACAGCATCTGCACACCGGTGCGGATGGCCGACTTGGCCAGTTGCACCGCGCGCACGTCGGCCTGGTGGAAGCGCAGTGCCGGCGCGTCGGCGGTCGCTGCGGCCAGTTCGATCCAGCGTTGGTGGCCGGCGCTGCCGTGGCCGACGATGCGCCCACGGGCGTTTACCGCACCCGCGTGCACGAAGCTGGCCATCGCATCGAGCACGCCCGAGCCGCACAGGCCCAGCGGCGGCGTGTTGCCGATCACCTTCAGCCGCCAGCCGCCGCCCGCAGCGGGGGCCATGCGCTCGACCGCACCCTCGGCTGCACGCATGCCGCAGCCGATGTGGCCGCCTTCGAGCGCCGGACCCGACGGGCACGATGCAGACCAGATGCGGCCGCTGTGTACCAGGCTGATCTCGCTGTTGGTGCCGATGTCGATCACCAGGCAGGGGCCGGGCGCCGACCACAGCGCCTCGGTGGCCAGCAGCGCCGCCACGTGGTCACCTCCAACGTAACCACCTATCTGAGGAGCAAGATGCAGCGCCGCACCGGCGCCGAGATGCAGGCCGAGCGAGCGCGCAGGCAGGTCCAGCGCTTCCAGCGTCGCGGCAACGAAGGGCGCGCGTGCCAGTTGCGCTACCGGCAGCCCGGCCAGCAGGTGCTGCATCGCGGTGTTGCCGCAGACCACCAGCGCGGCGATGTCGCCCGGGTCTGCACCGACCTCGCGCGACAGGTCGTGCGCCAACGCGTTGATCACGTCGACCGCGGCCTGCTGCAGCTCGCGCGCCGCGGCGGCGTCACGGCTGGCGTGGTCGAGGCGCGAGACGAGGTCGGCGCCCCAGGCCACCTGCGGGTTCTCCAGGCCCAGGCTGGCCAGGCGGCGGCGCCGCGCCAGATCGACGATGAAGGCGGCGGCGTTGGTGGTGCCCAGGTCCACCGCCAGGCCCAGCAGCGCGGCGCCCGGCGCGGCGAAGCCGATGATCCGCTGGCCCTGCCAACGCACGTCGACCCGGCCGCCGTGCGCGCGCAGCAAGCCGGGCAAGCCGGTCAGCGTGTCGGCGTCGAACGTGGCCTGGGCCGGCGCGTCGGGCCGTTCAACCAGGGCGCGGCGCAGTCGTTCGCTGTCGCTGGTGGGGTCTTCGAGCGTCGCCGGCGCCAGCTGCACCGTGGCCGAGCCGAACAGTGGCGGACCTGGCAGCTCGGCGCTGCCACCGCTGTGTACGTCGGCGCGCGCGATGGCCGCCAGCGAGCGTGGCGCGATTTCGATCGTCAGCGCCGAACGTGGCTGCAGGCGGCAGGCGCGCTGCCAGGGCACGTCGTCCGGGCTGTCCTGCTGCTGCACATGCCCGTGTTGAACCCGCACCACGCAGCTGCCGCAGGTGCCGCGCCCGCCGCAGGCGCCGACGAGGCGCAGCCCGGCACGGCGCGCGGCGGCGAACAGGGTCTCATCCTCGCGGCAGTCGATCTGGCGTTCGAGCGCCGGCACACGCACGCGGTGCACCGGCACGGCGGCGGCGTCGACCTGCGTCATGGCCGGTCGTTGGCTACCGCGCAGCGCGCGCGTGACCGGCATTCGTCGCAGCGCGACCAGGTCTGCGCCGGCAGATCGTGCCCCAGGCCCAGCAGCATCGAGGTCGACTTGGTCGGCTGCATCATCAGCGTGCGCGTCAGGCTCACGCCGATGGCCGCGGCGTCGGCCAGCTCCAGCAGCGGCGCCTGCGCTTGCAGTGCCAGGCCGGGGTCGCCGGCGCGCAGCTCGCCGGCCAGGGTCAGGTCCTGGCCGCGAGCGGCGCGGTGCATGCCGTCCTGCAGCCGGCGCGACAGCGCAAACAGCAGTTCGTTGCCGACGCCGTCCAGCGCCACCGCCTGTGCGGCCTGGCGCCGGGCGAACAAGTCGCGCACGCGCTGTTCGAGCGCGGCGCCGATGGTGGCCACTGCCAGCGCCACCGCGCACAGACGGCCGCTGGCAGGCAGCAGGCGCGGGGCCAGCAGGCGCACGCCGCCGAAACTCAGCAGGCCGTCGGCCGTGGGGGCGGCCGCCAGCGGCATGAAGCGCCAGCGCGCCGCAGGCTGCAGCAGGTCCCGTTCACCAACCTCGGCCAGCGCCCGCCGGCGCAGCTCGACCAGCTGCGCGCGCGCCGCATGGGCGCGCGGCACGCGGCTGGCGAGCACGTCGCGCAACAGCGTGCCGGCGCCAATCGCCGGCGCGGCCGCGATCGCGATCGCGATCGCTTCAGCCTGCATAGCGCCGCGCGGCGTCGAACATCGCCCGCACGTTGGCCACCGGCGTCTCGTCGGGGATGCCGAACGAGCCATCCAGGATCAGCTTGCCGCCACGGGCCCAGATCCGGTCGACCAGGTGCTTGACGGCAGCGTCCACCTCGTGCGGCTGGCCCGTGGTCAGCAGCGACGCCGACAGGTTGCCGCGCAGCGCCACCACGTCGCCCAGCACCTCGTGCGCACGCACGAGGTCGGTGCGTTCGAACCAGTAGATGCACTTGCCTGGCGGGATGTCGCGGATGGTCTCGAGCCGCTTGGTGCAGTCGGACTCCCACAGCGGCATCGGCACCAGGCCGGCGTCGATCAGGCCGAGCATCATCCTGCGGAACGGCGGCCACCAGAAGGTCTCGAACTGCTTCGGGCTCATGAAGGCATCGGGTGCCCAGTGGATCGGGATCATCACGATCGGGTGCCCCGATGCCTTGGCCGTGATGATGGTCTGCCGGGTCAGAAAGACCGAGACCTTGTCCAGCAGTTCGAGCAGCTTGTCCTTCTTGCGGAACAGGTCCTTCATCATCCCGGTGGCGCCGCGGAAGTAATCGGCTATGAAGTCGTACGGCGAGACCGCGTTGATGCCGTTGGCCAGCGGGTAGCCGAGCGCGGCCAGCCGCTGGTGGAAGGCGGTGGACTGGTCGAACAGGCGCTGCGATTCCTCGGCCGCGGCGACGATCTTCTCGAACGAAGCGCGCACCGCGGGCAGTGCAAAGGGACGGATGCCGTTGACGAGGCGCAAGTAGTGCAGCCCCGGCAACGAGGGCAGCAGGTCGAAGCCCTCGAACGCTTGGGCCACACGCGGCAGGTATTTGTGCAGGTAAAAGCCGGTCGGGTCGAAGATGAAGTCGTCGTACTCGTCGGCCGTCATGTACTCGCGGTCGAGGTACTGGAACGGCTGGTGGTCTCCCACGCCATGCCCCGGCCACTGCAGCTGCTTGAAGCCGATCGCTTCGAGCGCGCGGCCCATGCCGCTCATCATCAGCAGCGGGCCGACCGCGTCGGGGTCGAATTCGAGTACCGCACGCTCGCTGACTTCGCGGTGCAGGGCGTGGTCGTGCATCAGCTGGCGGTGGCTGATGGCGCCGTATTTGGCCAGCCAGAAGGTGGCGTAGAAGGGCACCGGCATGCGCGCGGGCTGCTTCAGCGCCACGCAGTCCAGGATCAGCTGCAGCCGCTCGTCGTGGCGCGCCTTGGCCTGGTCTGCAGGCAGCGCGGGCGGCGCATTCACTGGTGCACCCCCAGCCAGCGGCGGCACAGCGTTACCGCTTCGACCGCGTTGACGCCGAAGGCATCGGCCCCGGTGTAGGCGCGCACGGTCTCGTCGATCTGGCCGCCGCCGATCATCACCTTGAAGCCCGGGCGGATGCCGGCGGCGTCGAAGGCGTGGATCGTGTCCTTCATCGAGTCGAAGGCCAGCGTCAGAAAGCCCGACAAGCCCACCACCGCCGGCTCGAAGGCGCGTATCTCGTCGATGAACCTGGCCACCGGCACGTCGATGCCGATGTCCTTGACCTCGAAGCCGTTGATGTCGAGCATGAAGCTGACGATGTTCTTGCCGATGTCGTGCAGGTCGCCCTGCACGGTGCCGATCAGCACCCGGCCGTGCCTGGCGGCGGCCGCGCCGCCTTGCAGCAGGATCAGCGGCTTGGCGATGGCGCCGATGGTCTCCAGCATCTCGCCCGCCAGCACCAGTTCGGGCAGGAAGTACTCGCCCTGCTCGAAGCGCTGGCCGACGATTTCCATCGCGGCGCGACACAGTTCGAGCACGCGCACCGGGCTGGCGCCTTCTTCGAGCAGCATGCGCCTGGCCATCGGCAGTCCGTCGTCCTCGTTCATGTCGGCCAGCCATTCGACGAGTTGGCGTTCCTGCTCGTTCCAATTGCTCATGCCATGGACTCCTTGAACGTGGGTTCGGCCCGGGCCGGACGCAGCCCGGATTCGACGATCGCGCGCGCCAGCGTCTCTTCGTTGCGGTGGCCCATCAGGTGCACGCCAGCCACGCCTTCGATGCGCAGCGCGGCCTGGATCGTTTCGATGCACAGCCGCAAGCCTTCGGCAGGTTGATCGGCGGCAGCCGCGACACGCTCGGTCATGGCCTGCGGCACGAACACGCCGGGCACATGGTCGGCCATCCAGCGCAGCGCCTTGGCACTGTGCAGGGTGCCCACGCCGACCAGGATCGCGGCGCGCCGGTGCAGCCCGCGTGCGCGCACGGCTTGCATGAAGTGTTCGAGCCGCTCGAGGTCGAAGCAGAACTGCATCTGCACGAACTGCGCGCCGGCGTCGATCTTGCGCTCGAGGTTGGCCACCCGTTCGGCAAAGGGCGGTACGAAGGGGTTGGCGGTGGCGCCGAGGAACAGCCGCGGCGCAACGTCGAGCTTGCGACCCGAGGCGTAGACGGCCTGGTCGCGCATGCCGCGCAGGATATGCAGCAGATTGACCGCATCGAGGTCGAACACCGGCTTGGCTTCGGGGTGGTCGCCCTGGCTCACGTCGTCGCCGGTCAGGCACAGCACGTTGCGCACGCCCAGCGCGGCGGCGCCCAGCACGTCACCCTGCACGGCGATCCGGTTGCGGTCGCGGCAGCCGACCTGGCAGACCGTGCTGATGCCCTGCGCCGCCAGCACCGAGGCCGCAGCCACGCTCGACATGTGGCAGTTGGCGCCGGCACCGTCGGTGATGTTGATGGCGTCGACCAGGCCGGCAAATCGTGCCGCACGCGCCAGCAGCGCCGCCGGGTCGGCCGAGTCGGGCGGCGTGATCTCCACCGTCACCACCGGCGGCCCGCCGGCCAGCGCGTTGCGGCACGCGCGTTCGAAGCCGGACGGGGTGTCGTCGGGCGGTGGCAGCGACGGCGCCGGCGGTGCCGCCGCCGGTGGCTGGCGAATCACGCGCAGCCAGGTCGAACGGCCGCGCAGGCGCTGGTCCAGCGGCGGCAGGCGGCGCGTCCAGCCTGCGCTGTGGCCGGGCGCGATGCGGCGGTCGCCTTCACCGGCGTCGACCCAGGTGCAGCGGCGTTGCGGGTCGAGTTCGCAACTGCCGTCGGCGCGCACGCCGCCGCAGGGGCCGTTGCGCATCTGCTTGCCGCACCCCATCGGGCAGGCCATGCCGCAGGCCAGCAAGGCGCAGTCACCGCACATGCGGCAATCGAACAGCGCGCCCTTGGCCCGTCGCTCCAGCGCCTGCAGCCAGGCCTCGCTGCGGCGAGCGCCGAGCAGGCCGATCAGCGGGGCCAGCCTCGGCGCCCAGCGCGCCGCGCGGGCATAGACGGCCGACAGCAGCGCCGCGTGCTGCAGCGACCAGTCGCGCAAGGCCTTCATCGGCCGCCCCCGCTGCCGCAGCGGCGCGCCGGTGGGCGCGTGTCAGTCAGTGAAGGGTAGGGCAGCAGCATGGCGGGCTCGATGGCTGCCATGGTCTGCAATTGGATCCAATCTAGTTCTGATCTGAGTCAACAACGATTATCGATCCTGCAGATCAATGGAAAGTGAAAACCCGGTATCACCCGCTGGATCCTGATTTGGGATCCCGTCTAGCGAATCCTCAGTGGCTGGGCGCCCGCACCCAGCCGCCGCCCAGGGCCTTCAGCAAGGCCACGCTGGCGTCCAGCCGGGACTGCCGTGTGCGCAACCAGGCCAGCTCGGCGTCCTGCGCATTGCGTTGCGTGTCGAGCACGTCCAGATAGCCGGAATAGCCCGCTTCGTAGCGCTTGGTCGCGATGCGCTGCGCCTCCAACGCAGCGGCACGCTGGCGCTCGACCTCGAGCTCCTGGGC
>JANOJJ010000661.1:0-4345 GCA_031408155.1 Rubrivivax sp. | reverse complement strand
CCTGGCCTGGGTCGGATGCCGCAAGATCTGCACGCGGCGCACGCTGCCATCGGCGTTGAGTTCGACCTCCAGCACCGGAATGGCCAGCAGCGGTTCGTGCACGCGGCCGGTGAAGGATCGGTCGGGGTTGGACTGCACCAGCCGTCGTGCGGCCTGCAGGCGGAACTCGTCCCAGTTGCGGGCTGCCGTTGGCGGGCCCAGCGGCGGGTGCCGCCGCGAGGGTGCTGCGGCCGCGGCGGCGGGCGGCCTGGCCGCTGCGGGTGCGGGGGGAGCCGGTACGACCGATGCCGGGGCTGTGGCCGCTGCAGGCGATGCCGGCGGGCCGCCGCTTGGCGCGGGTGCGGCGGGCGCGGCTGGCACTGCAGGCACAGCAGGCACTGAAGGAAGCGCGGGCACGACCGGCGGGCTGATCGGGCGCGGGTTTCGCTGCGGCGAGCCGCAGGCCGCAAGCAGCAACGCCAACAGCGAGGGTGCGGCGCGCAGGCTCAGGGTGTCAGTGCAGCGCACGATAGATTTCCTCTGCCAGGTCTCTTGAAACACCTTCCACGCTCGCGAGCTCGTCGACGCCTGCGTTGGCGACGCCACGCACCCCGCCAAAGCGCTGCAGCAGGCGTGCCCGCTTGCGCGGCCCGACGCCGGCGATGTCTTCCAGCCGGCTGCTGCCAGTGCGCACGCTGGCGCGCCTGGCTCTCATGCCGGTGATTGCAAAGCGGTGCGCCTCGTCACGGATCTGCGCCACCAGCATCAGCGCCGCCGAATCGTGCCCCAGCCAGACCTTGGGCCGGCCGTCGGCAAACACCAGTTCCTCCAGGCCCACCTTGCGGCCGTCGCCCTTTTCGACACCGACAATCAGGCCGAGGTCGAGCCCGAGTTGCTCAAACACCTCGCGCGCCATCGTCACCTGCCCTCGGCCGCCGTCGACCAGCACCAGGTCGGGCAGTCGGGCGCGCGCGGCCTTCGGTTTCGGTGGCAGCTCGACGTCGCCGCCGCCCGCGCTCGAGGCGTCGGCAGGAGCGTCGACCACCGGTTCTGCAGCCTCGCTGGCCTTCGCCTCGGCCAGCCTGGCGTAGCGACGGGTCAGCACCTGGCGCATCGCAGCATAGTCGTCACCGCCCGTGATGCCCTCGATGTTGAAACGACGATACTGACTGCTTTGCATCTGGTGATGGTCATAGACCACGCAGGATGCCTGGGCGGCCTCGCCCGCAGTGTGGCTCACGTCGAAACACTCGATGCGCAAGGTATCCGGGTCGGCGATGTCGAGGTCCAGCGCTTCGATCAGCGCACGCGTTCTTTCACGTTGCGAACCCTCTTCGGCGAGCAGTCGCGCCAAGGCCAGTTCTGCACCCTTGATCGCCATGTCGAGCCAGATGCGGCGCTGCTCACGCGGTTGGTGCAGCGTGCGCACGCGGGTGCCGGCGGTTTCGACCAAGATGCTGATCAGGCCGCTGTCGACCGCATGGCTCAGCACCAGCAGCGGTGGCACCGGCTGGCCGATGTAATGCTGCGCGATGAAGGCCTCGAGCACCACGGTCTCGGGATCGGCAGCAGCGTGCTCCTCGACGCGTTCTTCGGCCTGCTCGGCAGTCATCGCAGCACCCTCGTCGACATGGCTAGGGAAGTGAGCGCGGTCGCCCAGGTGCCGCCCACCGCGCACCATCGCCAGGTTGACGCAGGCGCGGCCGCCGGCCACCTTGACGGCCAGGATGTCGACGTCGCGTTCACCGGCCGTCAGGCTGCTCTCGTCAATGGCCTGCTGGTGCAGCACGCGCGACAGCGCACCGATGCGGTCGCGGATCTCGGCGGCCTTCTCGAACTCCAGCGCGTCGGCCAGCGACATCATCTGCGCCTGCAGGTCTTCGATCACCTGTTGCTGCTCGCCGAGCAAGAAACGCTCGGCATCGCGCACGTCGCGGGCATAGTCGCCGGCCGCTACGAAGCCGACACAAGGCGCCGAACAGCGGCGGATCTGGTACAGCAGACAAGGACGCGAGCGGTTCTGGTAGACCGTGTCTTCGCAGGTGCGCAGCAGGAAGACCTTTTGCAGCAACTGGATCGTCTCTTTGACCGCCCAGGTGCTCGGATAGGGGCCGAAATAGCGGTGCCTGCGGTCAACCGCACCGCGGAAGTAGGCCAGCCGGGGGAACGGATGCGACACCAGCTTCAGATACGGGTAGCTCTTGTCGTCTCGAAACAGGATGTTGAACCTGGGGTTCAAGGTCTTGATCAGATTGTTCTCGAGCAACAGCGCCTCGGCCTCGGTGCGCACCACGGTGGTCTCCATGCGCACGATTCGGGCGACCATCGAGTCGATGCGCGTGCCGCTATGGTCCTTGTGGAAGTAGCTCGAGACGCGCTTTTTCAAGTTGCGCGCCTTGCCCACGTACAGCACGCCACCCTGGGCATCGAAGTAGCGGTACACACCCGGCAGCCCGGGCAAGGCAGCCACCTCCGCAAGCAACCGATCGCGCTCGGCGCCGGCATCGGCGTCGGGTGGCGAAGGCTCGCAGGTGTCAGGCATGTCGGCGGCGATTGTGCCGCCCGGTGTCGCGGATCGGCTTTCGGATAATCGCGCCATGGACGGGTGCCTCCGCTGGGAGATCTTCTGCCGCGTGATTGACAACCATGGCGACCTGGGCCTGTGCTGGCGCCTGGCACGCGACCTCGCCGCCAGCGGCGACCGCGTGCGCCTGTGGGTCGACGACGTGAGGGCGCTGGCCTGGATGGCGCCCGAGGGCGCCGACCGCGTGGATGTGCGCGCCTGGATCGACCTAACGCCGCAGGCAGCGGACGACATCGGGGACGTGATCGTGGAGGCCTTCGGCTGCGACCTGCCGGCCGCCTGGGTGCGGGCGATGGTTGAACGCCTGCCAGTGCCGGTGTGGGTCAACCTCGAATACCTGAGCGCCGAACCCTATGTCGAACGCTCGCACGGCCTGCCCTCGCCGCAAGCCTGCGGGCTGACGAAGTGGTTCTTCTATCCCGGCTTCACGTCGCGCACCGGCGGACTGTTGCGCGAGTTCGACTTGTTGTCTCGACAGCGCGACTTCGACGGCCGCCACTGGCTGGCTGCACACGGCTGGGCGCCCTGGCCCGGCGAGCGCGTGCTCAGCCTGTTCTGCTACGCGCAAGCGCAATTGGCCGCCTGGCTGCCGCTGATGGCGCAACAGCCGACCTTGCTGCTGGCCACGCCTGGCCACGCCAGCGAGCAACTGCGAGCCTTGCCGCTGCCCGCCGGACTGCGGGTGATCGAACTGCCCTGGCTGACCCAGACCGACTACGACCGGTTGCTGTGGAGCTGCGACCTAAACGCCGTGCGCGGCGAGGATTCCTTCGTTCGCGCCCAGTGGGCTGCGGCGCCGCTGCTGTGGCAGATCTACCCTCAACACGACGGCGTGCATGCGGGCAAGCTCGAGGCCTACCTCGACCACCATCTGCATGGCGCACCGCCGGGCCTGGCCGCAGCCGTGAGGCAGGCGATGCGGCATTGGAACGGCCTTGCCGAGGCCGCCCCAACCGCCCTGCCGGACCTGGCTGCCTGGCGTAGCTGGCATCTGACCTGGCGCAAGGCTTTGTCGATGCAGGCCGACCTGACCAGTCAGTTGCGGTGCTTCGTCGACGAAAAACGCAAGGGCAACTGCTAGAATCACGGGCTTTGCGCGATCGCATCCGATAAGCCTCACTTGCAGCATCACTTGCGAGCTCAGGGCCGGTACACGGGTCTTCGCGACCGAGTCTGAAACTCGACCTCATCGCCACGACCGGGCTGCACCGGGAGACACCCTCGCTGGCACCACAGATCCTCGTCCCCCGGGACTTCTCGCGCAGGAACCACGTCATGAAACTCGCACAGGAAATCCGCGCCGGCAACGTCATCATGCAGGGCAAGGACCCGATGGTCGTGCTCAAGACCGAATACAGCCGCGGCGGTCGTGGTGCCGCCACCGTGCGCATCAAGATGAAGAACCTGCTCAACGGTGGCGGGGCCGAGGTCGTCTTCAAGGCCGACGACAAGATGGACCAGATCGTCCTCGACAAGAAGGAGTGCACCTACTCCTACTTCGCTGACCCGATGTACGCGTTCATGGACGCTGAGTACAACCAGTTCGAAGTCGAGACCGAAAACATGGGCGACGCCATCAACTACCTCGAAGACGGCATGGCCGTCGAAGTCGTGTTCTACGACGGCAAGGCGATCTCGCTCGAACTGCCGACCACCGTGGTGCGCTCGATCAACACCGAGCCCGCCGTCAAGGGCGATACCTCGGGCAAGGTCATGAAACCGGCCAAGATCGTCGGCACGGGCTTCGAGATCGCGGTGCCCATGTTCGTTGAAGACGGCGAC
>JANOJJ010000603.1:0-1641 GCA_031408155.1 Rubrivivax sp. | reverse complement strand
TGCGGGAACAGGTTGAACTGCTGGAACACCATGCCCACGTTGCGCCTGACTGCGGTCAGATCGGCTGCCGCCGGGCCCAGCGTGACACCGCAGACCTCGAGTTGGCCGGACTCGAAGCGTTCGATGCCGTTGATGCAGCGCACCAGGGTGGACTTGCCCGACCCCGACGGCCCGCAGACCACGATTCGTTCCTGTGCCTTCACCGACAGATCGAGGTCGCGCAGCGCGTGATAGCTGCCGTACCACTTGTTGATGCCGGTCATGCGCAGGATGGTGGACGCGTCGGACGGCGCCTGGATCTGATCGGGCAGGGTGGCTTTCATGTCCGGCGCGCGTTGCGCAGCGAGTTCTGCAGCCGTGCGCTGGTCCAGGACATCGCATAGCAGAACACGAAATAGATCGCGGCCACGAAGAGGTAGATCTCGCTGCCGAAGCCCTGCCAGATGGAGTCGGCGCTGGCGCGCTTGGCGGCCGTCATGAGGTCGAAGATGCCGACCACGACGACGATGGACGTGGCTTTGAAGAAGGCGATGAAGACGTTGACGATGGCCGGCAGCACCGTCGTCAACGCCTGCGGCAGCACGATGCGCGTGATGGTGATGAAGGGCGCAAGGCCCAGGGCCGCGGCGGCTTCGAGCTGGCCTTTTGGAATCCCTTGCAACCCGCCGCGGATGACCTCGGCCAGATAAGCCGCAATGAAGAGCGCAAAGGCTACCAGCACCCGCAACAGCTTGGACACATCCATGCCTTGCGGCAGGAACAGCGGGATCATCACGCTGGCCAGAAACAGCACGGCCAGCAGCGGCACGCTACGGGTCAGCTCGATAAAGGCCACCGCCAACGCCTTGCCTACACCGCCGCGTTGCGAGTGCCGCAGCAGCGCCAGGCCGATGGCCAATGGAAACCCTGCCGTCAACCCCAGCGTGGCCAGGGTCAGGGTGACCGGGAGCCCGCCCCATTGGTCGTCGGGCACATAGGTCAAACCGAAGACGCCACCCCACATCAGCGTGCCGAACAGTGCCAGAGCGGCCATCCAGGCCAGCACCAACCCGCGAGTCCACCAGCGCGGCACCAAAGAGGCGCTGTACATCACCAGCAGCAACAGCACCGCCGCCGCTGCACGCCATTGCTGGTCGTAGGGGTAGATGCCAAACAGGATAAGGCGCAGCTTTTCGCCGATCACCGCCCAGCAGGCGCCGACGCCGGCCACCCGGCAGGCCTCAGGCCCGCGACCACCGGTGCTGAAGACGGCATCGGCCACGCCCCAGTCCAGCAGCCGCCAGCCGAGCACGCCGCTAGCCAGCGCCAGCACGAGGGTCACGCAGCTCGAAGCGACCGAGCTGAAGAACAGCCGCCGCATGCGCGCCAACCAACCCGTGGCCGACAGCGGCGGCGCTGCCGCTGCGATGCGGTCGGTAGCGACGTACCTCACGTCGCGCCCCAGCGCATGTTGCGGTGTTCGAACAGGTGCATGGCGGAACTCACCACCAGGCTGACCACGGCATAGAACAGCATCACGATGGCCATCACCTCGACCGCCTGCCCGGTGTCGGTCAGCATGGTGTTGCTGATGGCCATGAAGTCCTGGTAGCCCACCGCCACCGCCAGCGTGCTGTTCTTGAAAATGCCCATGTATTCGCT
>JANOJJ010000602.1:0-1939 GCA_031408155.1 Rubrivivax sp. | reverse complement strand
GCCCCACCGGCCCCGGAGAGCAGTCGCATGGCATCGAAGAAGCCCAGGCCCTGCTCGCTTGCCAGGCGCTCGACCTGCTGGAACTGCGTCAGGGTTTGCTGCAGCCGCTGCGGGTCGACCTCGACCCATTTGCCGCGGATGAACACCAGCCCCCGGCTGTCGGCCAGCAGGCCCTTGACTTCGGCGGCGGTCAGCGGCTGGCCATCGATGGCCACCGAGACCTGGAAGTCCAGCAGCGCGTCCTGTCCCACCAGCGACGGCTGGCTCCCACCGACCGTGGCGCTGACCGTGGCGCGCGAGGGCCGGTTGGCCCGCCACTGCGCCGGCATGCGCACCACCACGCCGGCGTGCTCCAGCTTCGGCACATCGTGCAGCAAGGTCAGCGCCTCGCCGGCGCTCCAGCGCAGCGGCTGGAAGATCTCGCGACCGTCGATGAGGTCCTTCAACCAGGCGCAGTCCTCGCCGGCGCGCTGCAGCGGCGCCAGCAGGGCGAGCAGGCGCTCCTTGTCGGCCGCGGCAGCGTATTCGCGCAGGGCCTCGCCCAGCGGCCGGTGCTGCGCCTTCCCCTGCGCCGACAGCCGGGTGGTGTAGGTGGCCAGGAAGGCGAAGGGAAACTCTTCGTCCTTGCGGTTCTCGGCCAGATGGACGTGAACGCGGCCGACGAGGTTCCAGGCCGGATTGCGCGCCTTCAGGAAGACGCCGAGCGGCTGGCCTGAGGCCTGCAGTTCGGCGTGCAGCGCGGCGTCGAGTTCCTGCCACAGCCGGTCCAGCACCTCGACCGACAGGTATTCCGCCCCGTCCATTGGCGGCGCCGACCAGGCCAGCGCCTGCAGCTCGCCAGCATCCGGCGGTGGCACGCGCCCGGGCAGGTGCTCGGCCACCTCGGGCAGCGTGCACAGCGCGGTGAGGTAGCGCACGGCCAGGTCCCTCCACCACGCGACCACCGGCGGCAGGGCCGCGCCCACATGTTCAGCGCCAAGCCCCAGCAGCAACTGGCCCGAACCCAGGCCCGAACCCAGGGCGGTGTCGAGCACCCACTGCTCGGACAGTTCCAACGGCAGCGGCGGGGCGTCCGGCACAGAGACCACGGCGAGGCGGCCGTGTGGGGTAAGGGCGAGGGTGGTCATCGGACTGTGTGCATGAAAAGGGATGGCGCCGACGGCGACGTAAGGCCAGAACTTTGCACCGACCCACACTGGCAGTGCCACTGTGGCTTACGCGCCCGGCCTTCGTCTGCTTGTGCGGGATGGTGTTTCACGTCGGCACCGGCGCATCACAGAGCCCGACGGTCATGTCGGCGTCAGCGCCTTAACCAGGATGCCCACGGTCTTCCAGCTCTTGCACGGCATCGTCGGCCACTGAAGCCAGCGCGACGGTGGCCAGTTGGGCCGGCACACCGCCTCGGTGTGTCGCATCGCAGCCTGCGCGCTCGGGTGCGATGCAGGCCTTGGCCGAGATCACCAGATTCATGCCGCGACGTTTTCATGATGGACATGCATGTCGATGTGCACATCGGCAAATGGACATACGACGCCGCCCGCCTCATCGCGCTCGACCAGGCCCAGTTCGGCAAGCAATTGCACGTCTTCGTGCACCCGCTTGACGTCGCGGCCAACTCGCCGCGCCAGTTCGCGCACCGCCAGCACGCCCTGCCCCTGCAAGGCGGTTACCACGGCCCAGCGGCGTTCGGTCAGCCTGCCGAAGAACGCGCCGGGGCTTTCGAAGTTCAGCCTCTCGCCTTGGTATCTGTCGGCCCGACCGGCCTTGCCCGCTTGCCGCAAGGCTGCACGCCAGTCGGGCGTCATGGTGATGGTGAGCGTGCGTCGTGTCGTCATGGCGTTCTCCTGGTCGCTTCCACGGCGGCGATGAAGTCTTCCACCAAGGCGTCAACCGTGGTGAAGGTGTAGGGCAACTCCCGCCCTTGCAGATGGCAGTGATC
>JANOJJ010000538.1:0-3483 GCA_031408155.1 Rubrivivax sp. | reverse complement strand
CTTCCACGACGCCACGCTGGCCGAGATGGCGCGTGAGCGGCCTGACCCGAATGGCCACTTTGGGAAGTGTTTGTCCGCAGCAAAGCGGGCCTCGACCACAAGCACTGCGGCAGCCTGCACGCCAGCGACGCCCAGGCGGCGATACAGCTTGCGCGCGACGTCTACACCCGTCGGCAGGAGGGCACCAGCGTCTGGGTGGTGCGCAGCGAGCAGATCGTGGCCAGCGATCCGGGCGACAAAGATATGTACTTCGATCCCATGGAAGACAAGGTGTACCGACACCCGACGTTTTACCCTTTGCCCGAATCCGTCGACCACATGTGAACCTGCCATGACCGCTTCGATTGCCTTGCAACCCACGCTGGCGATGCAGTACATGCTGCGCATCGCCGACACGTGCCTGATTCATTCGCATCGGCTTTCGCAGTGGTGCGGGCACGCGCCGGTGCTGGAAGAAGACATCGCGTTGACCAACATGGCGCTGGACATGCTCGGCCAGGCGCGCGCCTTGTTGGCGCACGTGGGCGCGCTGGCCGGACAGCGTGGGGTGGCCGCAGCCGCGTTCACCGAAGATCAGCTTGCCTACCTGCGCGACGAACGCGACTTCTTCAACCTCACGCTGGTCGAGCTGCCGATGCGCCGCAGCAGCGCGCATTCGCCGGGGGGCGACTTTGCAGACACGGTGCTGCGCAACTTCCTGTTCGCGTCGTGGCTCAAGCAGGCCTGGCAGCGCCTGTCGAACTCGACCGACGCCGAACTGGCCGCCATCGCCGCCAAGGCGCTGAAAGAGGCGCGGTACCACCAGCAGCACGCGGCTGACTGGGTGGTTCGGCTGGGCGACGGCAGCGACGAGTCGCACCAGCGCATGGCTGCCGCACTCGAACGCGCCTGGCCCTACACGCGGGAGATGTTCGACAGCGACCCGGTCGACGCGGCAGCTGCCGCCAGTGGCCTGGGCCCGGCGCGCAGCGAGCTGCGCGAGTGCTGGCTGGCCGAGGTGCGCAGCGTGCTCGACGAAGCCACGCTGGCGCTGCCGGCCGAGGTGCCCTTCACCAGCAGCGGCAGCCAGGGCGTGCACAGCGAGCACATGGGCTTCATCCTGGCCGAGATGCAGTCGCTGCAGCGGCGCTATCCCGGCGGCAGTTGGTGATGGTCGATGCGACGGCAGTCGATGCGCCGGACGACAGCGGGGATCACGCGCGCATCGCCGGCGCCTGGGCCGTGCTGCAACGGGTGCCCGACCCCGAGCTGCCAGCGCTGTCGTTGTGCGATCTGGGCATCGTGCGCGAAGTCATGCCGCAGGGGCAGGGCATCGAGGTCGTGCTCACGCCCACTTACAGCGGCTGCCCGGCCACCGAGGTCATCGCGCAAAGCGTGCATGACGCGCTGGCCGCGGCCGGTTTTGAGCCGGTGACCGTGAGCACGCAGCGCGCTCCGGCCTGGACCACCGACTGGATCAGCGCCGACGGCCGGCGCAAGCTGCGCGAATACGGCATCGCGCCGCCCAACGGCAACGCACCGGTGAACGACGGGCCGCGGCCGGTGCGCATCCATGCGCGCGGCGTGGACTGCCCGCGCTGCGGCAGCGGACAGACCGAGAAGCTGTCGGCCTTCGGCTCCACGGCGTGCAAGGCGCTGTACCGCTGCCTGGCCTGTCGCGAGCCGTTCGAGTACTTCAAACCCCTGTGAGGCGCCGATGAGCGGCCTGCATTTCCATCCGCTGCGCGTGCACGACGTGCGCGCCGACACCGACGACGCGATGGTCGTGACCTTCGACGTGCCGGCCGATCTAGGCGACACCTTTCGCTTCCAGCCTGGCCAGTACGTCACGCTGCGCCGCCTGCATGACGGGCAGGACCTGCGGCGCTCGTATTCGATCTGCGCCGCTGCTGGCGAAGGCCTGCGCGTCGGCGTGCGCCGCGTGCCCGGTGGCGCCTTCTCGACCTGGCTGCACCAGGCACTCAAGGCCGGTGACATCATCGACGTGATGGAGCCGCAGGGCCGCTTCGGCGCTGCCGTCAACCAGCCGAGCGAGCGCCGCCACGTGCTGTGCGTGGCCGGCGGCAGCGGCATCACGCCGATCCTGGCGATCGTCAAGACCGTGCTGGCACAGGAGCCGCGCAGCCACGTCACGCTGCTCTACGGCAACCGCCACGCCGCGTCGACGATGTTCAAGGAAGAGCTCGAAGACCTGAAGAACCGCCACCTCACGCGGCTCGCGCTGCACCCGGTGTTCTCGCGTGAGCAGGTCGACTCGCCGCTGAACATGGGCCGGCTCGACCGCGCCAAGCTGGCCGACTTCATGCGGCTGGTGAACCCGGCCACGGTCGACCTGGCATTCGTCTGCGGTCCGCATGCGTTCAACGACGAAACCCAGGCCTCGCTGCTGGCGGCCGGCATCGCAGCCGAGCGCATCCACGTCGAGCGCTTCGGCGTGCCGCCGTCGGCCGCCGACGCCACGCTGCACGCGCCGAAGGAAGGTGACGCCACCAGCGGCACCATCACCGTGGTGCGCGACGGCCTGACGCGCGAGGTCGCTTTGCTGCCGGGCGACGAGAGCATCCTTGCAGCCGCGTCGCGCGCCGGCCTGGACGTGCCGTTCTCGTGCAAGTCGGGCGTCTGCGCCACCTGCCGCGCCAGGCTGCTGCAAGGGCGCGTGCGCATGGACCGCAACTTCGCGCTCGACCAGGCCGAGCTCGACGCGGGCTTCATCCTCACTTGCCAGTCGCATCCGCTGACCGAGCGCGTGGTCGTGTCGTTCGACCACCGCTGAGCCCTTGGCCCGCCCCCGCGCCGCCAGCTACGACGACCAGCGCGAGTTGATACTGGCGCGCGCGGCCGAGCTGTTCGCGCGCCAGGGCTACACGGCGACCACGATGAACCAGGTGGCCGCCGCCTGCGGCGTGACCAAGCCGACGCTGTACCACTACGTCGCCGACAAGCAGAGCCTGCTGCTGCACATCGCGGCCGGCCATGTGCAACGGCTGGAGGCCTTGTCGCGCGAGGTGCAGGCGCTGCAGCTCGAGCCGCAGGCCCGGCTGCGTGCGCTGATTGAACGCTTCATGCATGCCTATGCCCATGCCCGGCACGAGCACCGCGTACTGACCGAGGACGTGCGTTTCCTGCCCGCCGCCGAGCGCGAACAGGTGGTCGCTGCCGAGCGCCGCGTGGTGGGCGGCTTCGCCGACGCGATCGCCGCGCTGCGGCCCGAGCTGCGCAGCCGCCGGCTGCACAAACCGCTGACCATGCTGCTGTTCGGCATGATGAACTGGACCTTCACCTGGCTGCGCCCGGACGGGGCGCTGACCCACGAAGCGCTGGGCGACATGATTGCCGACCTGTTCTGCGGCGGGCTGCCGCAGGTCGGGCGCTGAGGCACGAGTGGCCCGCGCCTCAGGCGGGCCAGCGCGATCGCGCCAGCACCAGCAGCACGCCCGCCAGCGGCAGCGCCAGCAGCGCGAAGGCCCAGGCCAGACTGCCCAG
>JANOJJ010000255.1:0-11725 GCA_031408155.1 Rubrivivax sp. | reverse complement strand
GACAGGCGGATGATCTGCGCGTCCTCAATGGTGCGTTGCGCGTCTTTCAGCGCGGCGGCCACCAGGAAGTCACTTACGCTGCGGCCTTGGAGTTCTGCGGCACGGCGGACGACGGCCAATGCATCAGGCGCGATCCGCGCTTCGACGCGGGCGGTACGGGTGGACTCTGCGGTGGCCATGCTGATCCTCTACTGGAGGTGACATTGTACGTTGAAGTGCCGTACATAGTCAACGATGCGGGATGTCTGGGCCATTGCTCAATCCTCTTGGTTGTTGTCTCCGGCTGTTCGCCGTCCAGCGAAGCGGCGGTCTTGTCCACCGTCAACGGCACTTTCGCGGTGCCTTCGCAAACGCGATGAGATCGTCGTAGGCGGAACCGACCCATCTGATCTCCTTCTCATCGGTCGCCGTGGTCATCTGTATAAAACGTTATACATGCCTGGTGCTGAACTCGAAGCTGAGCCAGATCGGCTTGCTGCCCACGATGGTGGAGCCGACTCCATTCCAGAAGGCCAACTTCCTGCAGGTCGAGCGTCCCTGACTCACCGCCACCCAACGGCGCCACCAGGCCCGACCCGCGACCGACTCGCAGTCCGAACACCGACCAGCGCATCCTCGTCGTCTCGGTCGCGCCGGACCAGTCGTGACACAGGTATGTGCGACCGTTGAAGGGCGGGCCGCGCAGGCTCGCGCCGGCTGCAGGTTTGAGGCTACTCGGCTTCGTCGGCGGCTGACGGTGTTGTCACTCCGATTGACTACGGTGGCCGGGCGCGGGATCTCGTTGGGCACAGCGCGCGCTCACCTGTTGGTCTGTCAGCGGGCCGAGCGGCCTGTCACTCCGAGTGACAGGCCGACTCGCGAACAGTCCTACGGCACCAAGAGCAAGGAACCTGCCCGCCCGGGTCGCGCGCCGTTCGCAGCGGTGGGCCGCCGCGTTGCAGCGCAAATGCGATACATTGAGCGCATGAAGACCGCCACCATCCCGTCCATTCGCGTCGACCCCGAGTTTCGTGCCGAGGCCGAGTCGCTGCTCGGCGAGGGCGAAACGCTCTCCGAGTTCGTCGAGGCCTCGGTGCGTGCGAGCGTCCAACGCCGACGTGTCCAGGCTGAGTTCATCGCACGCGGCATGCGTTCGCGCGACGAGGCCCGTCGCACCGGTGAGTATGTCGACGCCGATGTCGTGATCGAACAGTTGCAGCGCAAGCTTGACGCCGCGCGCAACCGTATCGCGAAAACCAAGAAGTGAGCTTCCGGGTTGGTCTCACTCACGAGGCCGAGGCGGACCTGGATCGGCTGTTCGACTTCGTGCTCGACAGAGAGCTGGCGCGCGACGGCGGCGACCTGACCTTGGCCGAGCAGGCGCTGTTGGCCATTCGCGCCGGTTTCGCCACCCTGAAGGCCTCGCCATTTACGTGTCGCAAGGCTGGGCAGAGTCCGTTCCTGCGCGAGTTGCTCATCCCCTTCGGCCGATCGGGCTATGTCGCGCTTGTCGAGATCGAGGGCCCGGCTGACGTGGTCATCACCGCCGTGCGCCATCAACTCGAGGACGACTACCACTGAGTCGCGGTAGCAGGCGATCGACGGGCGGGTGCGCTTCAGGCATGCCTGAACGCGGCGCGTGCTGTCACTCCGAGTGACAAGCAGCGCCCTCGACGCACCTGTCCCGGCGACGATTTATCAAACG
Organism: Rubrivivax sp.; assembly: GCA_031408155.1. GTDB lineage: Bacteria > Pseudomonadota > Gammaproteobacteria > Burkholderiales > Burkholderiaceae_C > Rubrivivax. The sequence goes on along the minus strand of JANOJJ010000255.1, from coordinate 10,041 downwards.
GAATCCTCGGTCCTCGGTCGATCCGAATGACACCCGAAGAGGCCAAGAAACTCGCTGCCGGCGCGCGCGCAGCGGGCTTGTCGCGCAGTGCCTACCTGTCGGGGCTGATTGCAAATCTGCCGCTGCTGACGAGCGGTAAGTCCATTTCGCTGCACGAAGTTTTGAGTTCGATGACTTTCGCCTCTCGCCATCCACCGGCGCCGATGTGCCCTGCCTGCTCGGGCGAAGGCAGGCGACACCGCTCGAGCGCCGCAGCCACGCTGAAACCGCGCGGCGTCGGTTCAAGCTTCGTCGGCGCTGACAACGCGTCGAAGGCAGCCACCGGCTCGCGGTGCGTGCGACCCTCAGGTGAGTAACGCCGGTAGAACTGCACCTCGCCAGAGGTCAATCGGCGCGCCTGCAACGAGCCGCCGCGGGGTGGTCTCCCGCGATCGAGCGGCCGTTCGGCCTACAGACCCTGACCGCGGCGCGGACCACAGTCGGCCCTATCAGGGTCAATGGAGATTCGCATGGTCAGACAAGCACTGCTGGCTGCCGCCGTGGCGGCTGCGCTCGGCACGGTGGCCGCCCCATCGACGGCTGCCCAGGTCGGTGTGTCGATCAATCTGGGCCCGCCGGCGGAGCGTTACGAAGCCATGCCCGCTCCGCGCCGCGGGTACGACTGGGCTCCAGGCTACTGGAACTGGAGCCGCAACCACCATCGCCACAACTGGGTTGCCGGTTCATGGGTTCGCAGCCGGCCCGGCTACTTGTACGCGCAGCCGAGCTGGGTCGACCACGGTGGCCGCTGGGAACTGCGGCGCGGGGCCTGGGCGCGGGCTGACCTCGACCGCGACGGTGTCCGCAACGGCAGCGACCGTGACCGTGATGGCGACGGCGTACCGAACCGTCGAGACAACGCGCCTGACAATCCGCGCCGGCATTGAAGTCAGGCCCTGAACGGCGGCTGGCTCGGCAGGACGCCTCAGGGGTGGCGCGCTCAGCGCGTAGCTCGAGGGCGCGCATCGAGCATTCAGGACAGCAGCACCGCGTCGTCGGCAACGGTCGCGCTGACCAGGGCGCTATCGTCGGTGCCGACGCGCACGCCGCTGCCTTCGACCTTGTCAGGCCGCGCCGACCAGAGCTGCCCAACCAGGGAAGTCGCATCCGATGACGCCAACAACGCCAACGCCGCCTACGCCGCCGCACAAACCGTTCTCGATGATTCGAGAGTTCCATCTGGCGGACTGGTTCACGCTGGCCAATGCCGTCTGCGGCACCGGTGCCCTCTTTTCCATCATGACGTACCTCGAACTGCATGATGTCAGGCACGTCTACTTTGCATGCAGCCTCGTTGCCGCTGCATTCATATTTGACGTGCTGGACGGCCGCATCGCCCGCTGGCGCCAGACCACTTCATCACTCGGTCGAGAACTCGATTCACTGGCTGACGTGATCTCGTTCGGGGTCGCCCCGGCCATCATTGCGTACGGTTGCGGCATGCAAGGCCTGTTCGATCGCGTCGTCCTGGTCTTCTTCGTGGCTTGCGGGGTGTCACGCCTCGCGCGCTACAACGTCACGGCAGAAACGCTGTCCCAGGGGTCCGACAAGGTGAAGTACTTCGAAGGCACGCCCATACCGACTTCGCTCGTCCTCGTCCTCATATTGGCAATCGCAGCGTGGTCTGGCGCCGTCAACGAAGACCTCTGGTTCGGCGAAGTCATCTTGCTTGGCTTCAAGCTGCATCCACTCGTTCTGATGTTTGCACTTTCGGGCTCGCTGATGATCAGCCGACTTCGTATCCCCAAGCTGTGACTGCGGGCAACTGGAACACAGACAACCACCACTGATCCAGAACCGTCACGCGCCCCGACAGCCAGGGCGGACAGCGGCCAATCGCGTGGCCAGTCGCGGTGCCGCGCACGGCGCAAGAGGGACCGCTATGCTCGCACTCGATGAAGACGCTGTTGATCGTCTACCACTCGTTGACCGACGGTACACGCCAGATGGCGGTGGCTGCCGCGGCCGCGGCCGGCAGCGACGCGGCGACCGTGCGGGCAAGGCTGTTGCACGCCAGCGAGGCGGGGCCGGCCGACCTGCTCGGGGCTGACGGCTACCTGTTCGCCACGCCTGAAAACCTGGCGTCGATGGCAGGGCTGATGAAGGACTTCTTCGACCGCAGCTACTACGCCGCGCTCGACCGCATCAACGGCAGGCCGTACGCGGCAATGGTCTGCGCTGGCAGCGACGGACACAACGCCGCGCGCCAGATCGAGCGCATTGCCACCGGCTGGCGTCTGAAACAGATCGCCGAGTCGCTGATCGTGTGCACGCAAGCGCAGACGCCCGAGCAGATTCTGCGCATCAAGCAGATCACGCCGCTTGACCTGGCCCGCTGCGCCGAGCTTGGCGGCGCCCTGGCTGCCGGATTGAGCCTGGGTGTGTTCTGAACCGACGCCGAACCAGGTGCTGCGCCTGCCAAGTGCTGGTTGGCACCCGTCGTCTCCTGACCGCCGGCCGGCAGCGCCCCGGCTCGGGCGGCTGCCGCAATGGCCTGGCCTGGCGCCCGGCCGCATCGATCGCCACTCAACCGCTCAGTCGACCTTCGCGCCGGTGGCCTTGACGATCGGCGTCCAGCGCGCGATCTCGGTCTTGATGGCACTGTTCATCTCCTCCGGCGTGCCGGGGATGATGTTGTAGCCGAGCTCGGTCATGCGCTTGATGAACCCCGGCGACTTGGTGGCCTGCACCGCGGCGGCGTTGAGCTTGATGATGATGTCGCGCGGCGTGCCGGCGGGCGCCATCAGGCCGAACCAGACGCCGGACTCGTAGCCGGCGACGCCGGACTCGGCCAGAGTCGGCAGGTCGGGCAGCGTCGGATCACGTTGGGCCCCCGTGGTGGCCAGCGCGCGGAGCTTTCCCGCCTTGATGTGCGGCAGCGACGACGGAATGTTGTCGAACATCATGTTGACTTGTCCGGCCAGCAGATCAGTGACTGCCGGACCGCTGCCCTTGTACGGGATGTGCACGATGTCGGTGGCGGTCATCTGGGTGAACATCGCGGCCGACATGTGGATGCTGGTGCCGTTGCCGCTGGACGCGTAGTTCCACTTGCCGGGCTCGCGCCTGGCCAGCGCGATCACCTCCTGCACGCTCCTGGCCGGCACCGAGGGGTGGACGACCAGCACGTTGTTCAGCGCCACCAGCGGCGCGATCGAGGTCAGGTCCTTGTTCGGGTCGAACGGCATCTTGGCGTACAGCGCCGGATTGATCGCCTGGATGCCGCTCGTCGACATGAAGATCGTGTAACCGTCGGGCGCCGCACGCGCGGCTTCGGCGCCGCCGAGGTTGCCGCCCGCGCCGGGTCGGTTTTCCACCGTGACCGGCTGGCCGAGGATCCGGGTCAGTTCGTCCGCCGTTGCGCGCGACGCGATGTCGACTGCACCCGCCGGCGGAAAGGGGCAGATCAGGCGGATCGACTTGGTCGGAAAGGTCTGGCCCAGCGCGAGCAAGGGGAAGACAAGCGCAACAGCGGCGCAGAGCAATCGTGACATCGGGTTGGCCTTTCGCGTGAAATCGAGTGACGGACCCCGATTCGACCAAGGACGCTGGTTCTGCGCAATGCCGTTTGCACCGGGCAATGCTGCCGCGTGCTCGCCGCGCTGCTCGAGTTGGGCGAACGGCCGCACGGCATGAACGAAGTAAGGCATGGTGCTCAGACGTAGAACCGGCTCAGCCGCCGCCGCCCGGGCACGGCCTTCTGGATCACGACGCCGCGCACGGCGCCGAGGTCGGGCAGGGCGCGCTCGGTGTCGGGGCGGTTCAAGGCCTGCAGCACCCAGCCGTCGCCGCGCCGGCACAGGCGGCGCAATAGCCACTCGGCGCCGTCTTGCGCGAGTACGAAGCTGCCGTCGCGCAGCGCGCCATCGGGCTCGATGATGACGATGTCGCCGTGCTCGAACTCGGGCGCCATGTCGTCGCCGAGCACGCGCAAGGCGAACGATTCGCCAGCGCTGCAACCGGTGTCGTCGACCGGCTGCGCCGCTGTGCTGCAACTGCAGCTCATTCGATCACCTCGCTGTGCAGCCGCTCCAGCGGCACGCCGGCCGCAGCCAGTTCGCGCAGCAAGCCGTCGACGAAGGCCTGCGGCCCGGCGATGTAGTAGGCACAGTCGATGTCGAACAGGTCGGCGCGAATGGCTGCGGCCATCTGGCAGGCGCCGGTGACGTAGTCGTCGTGGCGGGACAGGGTGTACTCGAACGGGTCGAGCGCTTCCGACCAGGCACGGCACTGGTTGGCCAAGAAGTGCCCGTCGGGCCGGGTGGCGAGCCAGAACAGCGAGATCGACGGCGCACCGTCCAGCGACAGCGCATGTTCGATCAGGCTCTTGACGGGTGCGAAGCCGGTGTCGCAGGCGGCAAAAACCAGCGGATGCGCACCGTCGGCCAGCACGAAGCGGCCCACCGGGCCCCACACGGTGACCGCGTCGCCAGCCTTCACGCCGCCGCCGAACAGCTGCTGCGCCAGTGGATCGTCGGCGCTGCGCGGGATGAAGAATTGCAGGTTGCGGTCATCACAGGGGCAACTCGCGATCGCGTGCAGCGCCTGCGTGTCGACGCCCTCGGCCGCTGCGGCCATGCCCAGCGTCACCGCCTGTCCGGCCAGGAAGCGCAGCCGGTGGCTGCGCGGCGTCTGCAGGTGCAGCAGCAGCGTGTCGGGCGCCAAGGCACGCAGCGCGCGCACGCGGGTCACGATCTGCTGCTCGGGCATGTCGGCCGGGCCCGAGGCTTCCAGCGTCTCTATCGTCAGCTCGGCGCTGGCGGCGGTGTGGGCGCACGACAGCACGTAGCCCTGGGCCTTCTCGATGTCGGACAGCGCGTAGTCGGCGTGCATGGTGCGCACCACCTGGCCCGACGTGACGCGCACCTTGCACATGCCACAACTGCCGTTGCCGCAGCCGTAGTTGAGCTTGAGCCCGGCGCGCAAGCCGGCCTGCAGCAGCGTGTCGTGGCCTTCCACCGCAAACTGGTGGCCGCTGGGGCGCAGGGTGACCTGCGCCGACATCACCTTGAGCATGTCGTCCATCACGTCCAGCACATCGACCGGTTCTGTGGCCAGTGCTCGCGCCAGCCCGTCGGTCAGCTGGTGTTGCAGTGCGAGCAACCGGGTGTCCTGCCCGTCTGCGTCGGCATTCAGCCGCTGCAGTTCGGCCCGCAGCGCGATCACCAGTGCGTGGTAGCGCTGCAGGTGGCGCTGCATGTCGGCCAGATCCTGGCTCTGGCGGAACAAGCGCTGCGCCAGCACCTCCTGGCTGGGCAGCACGCGTTCACGCAGGCGGCGGCCGAAGGCCTCATCACGGATCTGCACCACGCGCTCGAGCAGGCCGCTGTCTTCGAACCGCGTCTGCGGGTACAGGCGCAGCAGCGTCTCGGTGCAGACCAGGCCGTCGTTGAGCTCGATCTCGCCGCAGCGCACGCGCTGCTGCAGCACGCCACGCGGCACGCCCACCAGGTGGGCAGCACGCCAGATCGTGACCCATTGCGCCATCTCAGCCGTCCAGCGCCAGGCGGTCGAGAAAGCGCGCCCGATAGAGCAGCCTCGGCAGCGCCGGGTCATCGACGAAACCGCTGCGGTCGTGCAGCACGTTGTGGCCGACCAGGCCCATGCCGGGCTGCAGGCGCACCCGCAGCAGCCCCGGCAGATCGCTGTCGAGCAGCGCTGCCAGCCGGGCTGCGGCCTGCTGCACCAGCGAGTCGGCGTTCCACTCGATGCTGCGCGTGCGCGCGCTGTAGCGCATGTGCAGCGTGCCGGCTTCGACGCTGAACACCGGCCCGCCTTGCGCCGGGCGGGCCACGCCGTCGTCGTCGTGCCGGGCGGGGATGGTCATGGCGTCGGGACGCATCAGCGCGCGCACCAGCGCCGGCGATTCGTCGCGCAGCGCGAGGTAGGCCAGTTCGTGGTCGAGCAGCCGGTTCACGCCGCCGCTGGCCGCCGGCCGCACGCAGTGCAGGATCATGCCGTCGATGCGTCGCGCTGCGGGGTGGTAGTAGCCGTCGGTGTGCCAGCGGATGGGGTGCCGGGTGTAGGGGATGAAGCCGCCGCGGCCGTCGTCGTGCTGGCTGACGCTGATGCTGGAAATGCCGTCTTCATCGGCAAGCCAGTTGGCGTCCAGGCGCCGCAGGCCGAGCTGTTCGCCCAGCGAGCGCGGCAGCCGCTTGTCTTCGTCGACCACCGGCGACCGGTACAGCGCCACGCTGTTGCAGGCGATGCGCTCCAGCAGCGCTTGCCGCTCGGCGCGCGTCAGTGCACGCGGGTCGGCCAGGTCGACGGTGATGTCGGCGGCGGTGGTCGGCCGCTGCTGCAGCTTGCAGTCGCGCCAGCGGCGATAGGCGCTGTCGTCGTCGAGGTCGAACGGGCAACCGGCGAACGGCCCGGCGAACGTGCAGCGGCGCGGCAGGCTCATGGCATCAGTCCCCGCTCAGCGCGGCACGGCGCGCTCGCCGCGGCGGCGCGGGGTCGAGCAAGTCGCGCAGCGAGCGCTGCACGATGGCCACTGCCTCGGGCGCTTCGCTGGCCATCACCTGGTCGACCACCCAGCGACGGTCCTTGTCGGGCAGTGTGGGCTCGAGCCTCGAGCCCAGGTAGCGCACGAAATCGAAGTCGGGCTGGAAGCCCACCGCGTCGGCTGGCGGTGAGGGGTCGGCACCGAACTCGGCGTAGTGGCCGACCACCTCGTTGACCAGGTCGACGAAGGTGTCGGCATGCGACGCCGCGCCAGCCGGCGGCGTCCCGAGCAGGCCGTCTTCGTTGTCCTGCAGCGTGCGTGCCACGTGGCGCACCAGGGCGGTCGTGAATGCGTTGCGCTCGGCCGCGTCCAGGCGTTCGTAGGCGATGCGGTCGGTGACGGCGATCAGGAACACCAGCACCTCGCGCATGAAGGCGAAGTAGGGTCTGCCGGCATCGATGTCGAACTGCGCGCCGCGCATGCGCTTGAGCATGCTGTGCGCCACCCGCCAGACGATGAAGGCCATCGCGCTGGCCTGGTCGGCCGCGGTCTTGGGCGCATCACTCTTGAACCAGCGGCTCTTGATGCGCATCGCGGGAGTCTGCGGCGTGGTGCTCACCCTGGCGCTCCGGACATGCGTGGGTCGACGAACGGACTCTGGCGCGCCATCAGTATCCACCCTTGCCCAGGGGCTGCGGCAGCCCGGCCACCTTGGCGCCCTGCTTGGCCGGGCCGAGCGGGAACAGGTCGTACAGCGACTTGCTGTCGCAGCCGGGAATGATCTCGGCGATGCCCTTGAGCAGGTGGCGGAAGTTGGGCGTGGCGCCGTTCTCGCGGTATTCGTCGCGCAGGTAGTTGACCACCTTCCAGTGCGCATCGGTCAGCGCGATGCCTTCGCCGTCGGCGATCACGTGCACGACGTCGTCGCTGAAGTCGGCCTCCACCAGGTAGCCCTGGTCGTCGGTCTCGAGTTGATTGCCGTTGACGGTGTAGGCCATCGCTTCATCTCTCCACTGGTCGTGATCGGAATGTCATTCCCGCGTGCCCACCGCGGCGGCCGACTTGTGCGGCACGAACAGGCCGCAGCCCAGCCGCCGGTGCGGGCCGATGCCATGCTGCAGCAGGCGCAGCGAAGCCGGAGCCGACAGGCCGTCGAGCATCAGGCTGTAGCCTTTCAGTGCGCCGGCTTCGATTGCCTGGCGGCGGCCGCAGATCAGACGGCAGGGTACGCCCAACGTGCGCAACTCGTCTTCCACCTCGCGCACGAAGTCGGCTTCTTCGTCCACCGCGGTGGCCACCAGGTACGCGTACAGCGTGCCCCAGGGCAACAGTTCGCGCGCTTGCAGACGGCCCGCGCGCAGCGCGTGGCCGGCGATGTCCAGCGTCTGGCCTTGCAGCGCGCGGGCGTCGTCGCAGCGCTTGCGCGGCAGGCGCAGCACGAGCCGCGTGCGCCGCGCCAGCAGTGCCTGCCCATCGCCGCCCTGGATCAGGTTCAGGCGGTGGATGCCGGCGCCGGATGCGTCGGCCAGCCAGGGCAGCACCTGCTGCACAGCGGCCGCCAGCGCCTGGCGATAGTCACCCGGCAGCACCGAACCGTCGAGCGCAAAGGCCAGGTCGACCATCGTCGCGCCGTCGTCGCCGGGTTGCCGGACCGCGTCGTCGTGCACGCCCTACTCCCGCGGCTGGCTGCGCGCCCAGTCGAGCAGGGCCTGGCCCCAGGCCTCGGCGGTGAGGGGGTCGACGTCGAAGATCGTGAAGCGGCTGCCCTCGCGGATGCGAGTGCGCAACAGGCTCATGCCGCCGCCATCGAAGTCGACTTGCTGCAGCTCGATCTGTTGCTTGCCCAGCGGTACGTGCAGTTGCTTCAGGGGAGTCAGGCGCGTCATTGGTCGATGTCAAAGGCGGCATTGAGCGCGCGGCGCCGTCCGGCCGTCCATACCCGGTACGGGTGAGCGCTGGATACGCCATTCGGGTAGTGGCACCACCCCCCTTCCGGTCTATCGTGAGTAATCAACGCGGGTGATAGCCGCGGCGCCGCAGCGCGGCGAGCATTCGCCCCCTGACAAGCCCATCCACCGCAGCGCGGCGCCCAGGGCGCAAAGACAGCCGGAGACCAGCATATGGCCAAGAAGCAGCACGACACACCGATGCTGGACGAACTCGAGTCCGGCCCGTGGCCGAGTTTCGTCACCGGCCTGAAGCGCCTGGCTGCGGACAAGGACTACATGGTCGACCTGTTGGGTCAGCTGGAAACGTCCTACCGCACCAAGAAAGGCTACTGGAAAGGCGGCACGGTCGGCGTATTCGGCTACGGCGGTGGTGTGATCCCGCGCTTCACCGAGCTCAAGGACGAGAACAACCAACCCGTCTTCCCGGATGCCGCCGAGTTCCACACGCTGCGCGTGCAGCCGCCGGCGGGCATGCACTACAACACCGACGTGCTGCGCAAGATGTGCGACATCTGGGAAGAGCACGGCTCCGGCCTGATCGCCTTCCACGGCCAGTCGGGCGACATCATGTTTCAGGGCGCCAAGACCGACAAGGTGCAGGACGCGTTCGACGCCTTGAACGAACTCGGCTTCGACCTCGGCGGTGCCGGTCCCGCCGTGCGCACGTCGATGAGCTGCGTCGGCGCGGCGCGCTGCGAGCAGAGCTGCTACGACGAGGCGCGCGCGCACCGGCAGGTGCTCAACACCTTCCTCGACGACATCCACCGCCCGGCGCTGCCGTACAAGTTCAAGTTCAAGTTCAGCGGCTGCGCCAACGACTGCATGAACTCGATCCAGCGCTCGGACATGGCCGTCATCGGCACCTGGCGCGACAACATGCGCACCGACGAGGCGCTGGCGCGCAAATGGTTCGCCAAGCACGGCATGAACGAACTGGTCAACGACGTCATCACGCGTTGCCCGACCAAGACCATCGTGCTCAAGGAGGTCAAGGATCTGGCGACTGTGCCCAGTGCGGGCGACCGCATCTCGAGCGTCAAGCTCAGCGACACCCACGCGCTGGAGATCGACAACAGCAACTGCGTGCGCTGCATGCATTGCATCAACGTGATGACCGGCGCGCTGGCGCATGGCACCGACACCGGCGCCACGATCCTGATCGGCGGCAAGCGCACGCTCAAGATCGGCGACCTGATGGGCACCGTGGTGATGCCCTTCATGCCGCTGAAGACCGACGCCGACTACGCGGCGCTGGTCGATCTGGGCAAGAAGGTGATCGACTTCTTTGCCGAGAACGCGCTCGAGCACGAGCGCACCGGCGAGATGATCGAGCGCATCGGCCTGGTCAACTTCCTCGAAGGCATCGGCGTCGAGATCGACGCCAACATGGTCGCCGCACCGCGCACCAACCCGTACGTGCGCACCGACGGCTGGGACGACGAGGTCGCCCGGATCAACGCCAAGAAGGCTGCGGCCTGAGAGGCTGTGAAGATATGAATCACGCCCGCGTGGGGCCCCAGCGTCGTGCTCGCCGGCGGCCAGCGCCGGGCCCTCGAGAAAGGTCACCATCTCATCGAGCACGCCGGTGTCGCCGGAACTCTCCACATA
>JANOJJ010000472.1:0-4489 GCA_031408155.1 Rubrivivax sp. | reverse complement strand
GGTTACGAGCGGACGACAGCGCCGCAACGATGGCAGGTGATGGCGGGCCGGTTCGACAATCCACCGCAGTGCGACCGGGGCCGTGTCTACGACTCGCCCCCCAGGTCCATCGTCAAGGTGGTAGGCCAAGCGCCGCTGGGGCCACGGTGTACAAGAGGCAGCGGCTGCGCTGCCGGCTGTGCGATGCCGTCTTCACCGCCCCGCTGCCGGCGGCGGTGGCCTCGCTGCCCAAGTACGACTCCAGTTGCGCGAGCATGATCGCCTTGCTGCGCTACGGCAACGGCATGCCGCACTTCCGGCTCGAAGGCCTGCAGGCCTCGCTGTACGTGCCGCTGCCGGACGCAACCCAGTGGGACATCGTCGCCAAGGCCGTGCCCGCACCGCGCGTTGTCTTCGAGGAGTTGATCCGCCAGGCCGCACAGGCCCCACTGCTGCACAGCGACGACACGCCAATGAAGGTGCTCAGCCTGATGGCCCAGCGTGCCAAGGCCGAGGCCGACGGCGTCAAGCCCTCAGCGAAGGCCATTAACACCTCGGGCATCGTCGCTGTCCTGGAGCAACGCAAGGTGGTGCTGTTCTTCACCGGCCACGCGCACGCCGGCAAGAACATGGAACGCGTGCTGGCCCATCGGGCCCAAGAGCTGGCCCCGGCCATGCAGATGAGCGACGCGCTGGCGGCCAACGTCGCTGGTGAATTCGAGACCGTGCTGGCCAACTGCCTGGCCCACGGACGTCGCCAGGTGACCGATGTCGCCGAGCAATTCCCCGAAGCCGCCCGCCACGTCATCGAGGCCCTGGCCGAGGTCTACAAGCACGACGCGAGGTGCCGCCAGGAGCAACTCTCGCCCGAGCAGCGGCTGTCGTACCACCAGGAGCACAGCAAGCCGGTCATGGACGACCTTCAGCGCTGGATGAACGAGCAGTTCGAGCAGCGCCTGGTCGAACCCAACTCCGGCCTGGGCAAGGCCTTGCGGAATCTGATCCGGCACTGGGACGAGCTCACGCTGTTTCTGCGCCAGGCCGGTGCGCCGCTAGACAACAACCTCTGTGAACAGGTGCTGAAGCGGGCGATCCTTCACAGGAAGGGGTCGATGTTCTACAAGACCGCGAGCGGGGCCGAGGTCGGCGACATCTACATGAGCCTGATCCACACCTGCCGGCTGTGCGACGTCAACCCGTTCGAGTACTTGAATGCGCTGCAACATCATGCCCAGGACGTGATCGATCACGCCGCGCGCTGGCTGCCGTGGAACTACCGCGAGCAGCTCGGCGGCGCCGCAGTGAACTGAGCTGCCCAGGCCACCAGGTTCAGGCCGCCAGGCTCAGCGCGCGCCAGGCCGGCGCGGTGTGCGCGCGCGAAGGGTCGCCGGCCATGAGCAGTACCTGCAGCTCGCAGGCCTGCAGCGTGCGGGTGGCTTGCTCAGCGTCGGGCCACCACGTGAACTTCCCGCTGGACAAACGCTTGTGGCACATCCAAAAGCCCTGGCCGTCGTAGACCAGGACCTTGATCGCCGTGCGGGTGCGGTTGCTGAAGACGAACAGCGCACCGCTGAAGGGGTCGGCCTGCAGGCGCTTCCTGCAGGCGCCCACCAGGCCGTCGATGCCGGCGCGGAAATCGATCGGCTCCACGGCCACCAGGATGCGCATGTGCGGCGTGATCTGGATCATCACGCGGTCCAGAACGCACTGCACATCGCCGGCAGGCCCGCCAGCGCATCGCCGTTGAGCTCCACGCGCATCTTCGCGCCGCGCGAGTTGGCCATTTCGACCACGCATCGAGCTTGCGAAGCCCGCGCCGGTGTCGTCGGATCCGCTGGCATGAGCAGCTCGACAAAACGCGGTGTGGCCAGCGTACTGGCCGGCGCATCGCCCGCAGCTGCCGCGGCTCGCCGCTTGAGCACGGCATAGTCCAGGTTGAGTTCTCGCGCCACGCGATGCAGACCGTGTTCGGCGGCCGCGGTGGCAGCACCGTCCCACAACAGCGGCGGGATCCGCTGGCCCACACTGCGCCCGGCGCGCCACTGGTCAAATCGCCCCTTCAGCTGCGCCAACCCGACACCCGCCACGCTCGTCTGCATCGCCTTGCCACTCGTCGCCTTCATCACCTCGCTCCATGTCAGGTTGCAATGGCGGCGGAAGTTAGCGCGGCGATGTCTTCACGTCATGCAGATTTGCCGGAGGGACACCATTCCACGCGAGCAGTTCCTGGCGACATCCGTCGACACGCTCGTGGAACACCTCAGTGCGCCCCTCGCCATCGAGCCACTTGTGCTCCATGAAGAGCAGATGCAGATGGACCATGCCGAGACGCAGGTGGACGTCACTGGGCGATCTGATTACGACATGGGGCGTGGCAGGCCCGTGCACACCACAGGGCATCGCTTGACCTTCTACATCCCATTCACAGGTGACGCCGACCTCTGGAAGCTACGCCCGAACATGTGGATGAGCGTCATGCCTCGCGGAGAGGTCGACCCACGTCGTTCTATGTTGACGCTCTCGTTCACCAACACAAGCAATACTGAGCCAGAGCGTTACAAGCAGGAACTCGAGTCGTCCCTCAATGGCGTCCGGCAGTTGATTGCATCGCAAAAGCAGCTGCTCGACCAGTACCACAGCCGCATCCCTGGTCAAGTTCGGTCGACCATTGAACACCGCCGCGCCGAGGTTGAGAAACTGCACGGGTTGACCTCGGCGTTCAAAATCCCGATGGTGAAGAAGTCAGGCATGCCCGAGTTCAAGCCCATCGAAGTCGCAAAGCGCATAACGCGTCCATTACCGCGTCCGCCTGCTGCTGGCTATAAGCCCGAACCCGCCATCACAAGCGAGACATACGAGGAGCTGCTGGCCATCATTCGGCATGCTGGGGCGTCGTTCGAAGGAACTCCTCAGACCTACGTGCCGCTCGGAGAGGAAGGACTACGCGACAACGTTCTTTCGCACATTAACGTCGTGTTCGAGGGTAAGGCCACCGGCGAGACGTTCCGGAAGTACGGCAAGACCGACATCCGACTCGAGGAGGAGTCCCGTTCTGCCTTCGTCGGCGAGTGCAAGCTGTGGGGCGGCGAGAAGGTGTTGCTCGACGCGCTGACGCAGTTGCTTGGCTACGTGACATGGCGCGATTGCAAAGCTGCCTTGGTCCTCTTTAACAAAGACGTCGCGGGATTCTCCGGTGTGCAGGCGACGATTGATGTTGCGCTCCGAGCGCACCCGAAATTCCTGCGCTCCATGAACATCGGTCGGGTGGGGGAGTGGCGCTTCGTCTTCCAATCCCAAGAAGACGCCGGCCGCGAGGTTACGGTCCACCTCTTGGCCTTCAACCTCTACGTGGTGCCCGAGAGAGCTGCGAAGAAGCGGTAGACCATGGTCGAACAGCGGTGTGGTCGCTTGGGTTCAGCGCCTGCTTTTCGGCAGTGGAATTCGCTGTACGCACTTCGCCTTTGGGTCGCAGGCGGTCAGCCCCTCCTGCAACACCACCGACCGCTTCAATGCAGCTCGCCGCCCGTCACCCAGCGGCACTCGATGGTGCCGCCCTGACCCCTACCACGCGTCGACGAACGCCCGCTTCTTGCCTTGTCGCACCGCCGGCGTGGGCATCGAACGCAGCCCCGACAGGATCCAGTCGCGCGTATCCGCCGGGTCGATCACGTTGTCGAGCTCGAACAGCGACGCGGTGTTCAGCGCCTTGCCGCGCTCATAGGCTTCGGCCACCAGGCGCTCGTACAGCGCCTTGCGCTCGGCCGGGTCGGTCAGTGCCTGCAACTCCTTGCGCTTGCCCAGCTTGACCTGGCCTTCCAGCCCCATGCCGCCGAACTCGCCGGTCGGCCAGGCGATGGTGAACACCGACGCATGGAAGCTGCCACCGGCCATGCCCAGCGCACCCAACCCGTAACCCTTGCGGATGACGATCGTGAAGGTCGGCACGCTGACGTTGGCCCCCACCAGGTAGGTGCGGCAGCAGTGGCGCACGAGTGCGGTCTTCTCGTGCTCGGGGCCGACCATGTTGCCCGGCGTGTCGCACAGGAAGACGAGCGGGATGTCGTGCGCGTCGCACAGCTGCATGAAGCGCGCGGCCTTGTCGGCTGCGGGGCTGTCGATGGCGCCGGCCAGGTGGGTCGGGTTGTTGGCCACCACCCCGAAAGGCCGGCCTTCGATGCGGATCAGTGCGGTGATCATGCCGGCGCCAAAACCGCGCCGGATCTCGAGCATGGTGCCGCTGTCGGCCAGCAGCGTGAGCAGCTGCCGCATGTCGTAGGCGCGCAGCCGGTTCGGCGGCACCGCGTGGCGCAGCCGGCGCTGGTCGGCACAGTCCCAGTCGGCCAGCGCGCCCTGGAAGTACGACAGGTAGCGGCGCGCCACGGCCACCGCCTCGGCCTCGTCCCTGACCGCGATGTCGACCACCCCATTGGGTACCTGCACCGACATCGGCCCCACCTCCTCGGGCTTGTACACACCCAGGCCGCCGCCTTCGATCATCGCCGGGCCGCCC
>JANOJJ010000447.1:0-4458 GCA_031408155.1 Rubrivivax sp. | reverse complement strand
CGGCTGGTGCCGCCAAGCCGGGTGACAAGAAGCAGGTCAAGTCCGAAAAGCTGTCTTCGAGTTGGGCCGACGATGCTGCCAAGAAGCGCGCCGCGCTCAAGACGCGGGGCGACAGCGGCGGCGGCCGGTCGGGCTGGCGTGCACCGCGTGGCGGTCGTCGCGGTGAGCGTCATGACGACGCGCCGAGCTTCAGCGCCGCACCCGAGCAGGTGATCCAGGAAGTGCACGTGCCCGAAACCATCAGTGTGGCCGACCTGGCGCACAAGATGGCGGTCAAGGCCGGCGAGGTGATCAAGCAGTTGATGAAGCTGGGCCAGATGGTCACGATCAACCAGCAACTCGACCAGGAGACGGCGATGATCGTGGTCGAGGAAATGGGCCACAAGGCGCTGGCCGCGAAGCTCGACGATCCGGAGGCCTTCACTGAAGAAGAACAGGCCGCGGCCGAGGCCGAACAGCTGCCACGCGCGCCGGTGGTCACGGTGATGGGTCACGTCGACCACGGCAAGACATCGCTGCTCGACTACATCCGCCGTGCGCGAGTGGCCGCGGGCGAGGCCGGCGGCATAACGCAGCACATCGGCGCCTACCACGTGCAGACGCCGCGCGGCATGATCACCTTCCTCGACACCCCGGGTCACGCCGCCTTCACGGCGATGCGGGCGCGGGGTGCCAAGGCCACCGACCTGGTGATCCTGGTGGTGGCCGCCGACGACGGCGTGATGCCGCAGACCAAGGAAGCCATCGCGCACTCCAAGGCCGCCGGCGTGCCGATCGTGGTGGCGATGAACAAGATCGACAAGTCCGATGCCAACCTCGAACGCCTGAAGAGCGAACTGGTGGCCGAAGGCGTGGTGCCCGAGGACTTCGGCGGCGACTCGCCGTTCGTGGCGGTGTCGGCCAAGACCGGTCAGGGTGTGGATACGCTGCTCGAGCAGGTGTTGCTGCAGGCCGAGGTGCTCGAGCTCAGGGCCCCCACCGCAGCCATGGCCAAGGGCCTGGTGATCGAAGCCAAGCTCGACAAGGGCCGCGGCCCGGTGGCCACCGTGCTGGTGCAAAGCGGCACCCTGAAGAAGGGCGACGTGGTGCTCGCCGGTAGCAGCTACGGCCGTGTGCGTGCGATGCTCGACGAGGACGGCCATTCGATCGATTCTGCCGGCCCGTCGATCCCGGTCGAGATCCAGGGCCTGACCGAAGTGCCGCAGGCCGGCGACGAGTTCATGGTGCTGGGCGACGAGCGCCGGGCGCGCGAGATCGCCACCTTCCGCCAGGGCAAGTACCGCGAGGTCACGCTCAACCGGCGTCAGGCGGCCAAGCTCGAGAACATGTTCGAGACCATGGGCGAAGGCCAGGCGCAGACGCTGTCGTTGATCGTCAAGGCCGACGTGCAGGGTTCGCAGGAGGCGCTGGCGCAGTCGCTGCAAAAGTTGTCCACCTCCGAAGTGCGCGTGCAGATCGTGCACGCCGCGGTGGGCGGCATCACCGAGAGCGACATCAACCTGGCGATCGCGTCGAAGGCGGTGGTGATCGGCTTCAACACGCGTGCCGACACCGGTGCGCGCAAGCTGGCCGAAGGCAACGGGGTCGACCTGCGCTACTACAACATCATCTACGACGCGGTCGACGAGGTGAAGGCCGCGATGACGGGCATGCTCGCGCCCGAGCAGCGCGAAGAGATCATCGGCACGGCTGAGATCCGCACCGTGTTCGTGGCCAGCAAGATCGGCACGGTGGCCGGTTGCATGGTCACCGCCGGCCAGGTCACGCGCAACGCGCGCTTCCGCCTGCTGCGCGAAAACGTGGTCATCTACACCGGCGAGCTGGAGTCGCTCAAGCGCATGAAGGACGATGTGCGCGAGGTCAAGGAAGGCTTCGAGTGCGGCGTCAAGCTGAAGAACTACAGCGACATCAAGGAAGGTGATCAGCTCGAGTTCTTCGAGGTGAAGGAAGTGGCACGCACGCTGTAAGGTGGGCCGGGCAGGGACGAATCGAGGTCCCTGCGGACCTCTTTTCGCTTTTTGCGAGCGCTCTTGCGGCCTGCCAGCCGCATGACGCGGGCGCCCCGGGAGCACGAACCATGCGACACAAGAAAGTCATTCCGAACCGCCGTTTTCGCGTCGCTGACCAGATCCAGCGCGATGTGTCGGAGCTGATCCGCGAGCTCAAGGACCCGCGCATCGGCATGGTCACGATCAGCAATGTCGACGTGTCGGCCGACTATGCGCATGCGCAGGTCTACTTCTCGGTCCTGCTGGGCAGCCCCGAAGACAGCGCTGTCGCGCTCAACGAAGCGGCCGGGTTCCTGCGCAACGGCCTGTTCAAGCGGCTGGCGATTCACACCGTGCCGACGCTGCACTTCCACTACGACCGCACGACCGAGCGCGCGCTCGATCTCAGCGCCTTGATCGCGAAGGCGAATGCCACGCGGGCGAAAGACGACCCCCAGCCGCCGGCTGCGTCGTCGTCGCCGCCCGAGCTCGTCGATTCGCCCGCCAAAGGCGGATCGAATCGAGAAGTCTGATGGCCACGCGAACCGTCCGCCGTGCGCTGCACGGCGTGTTGCTGCTCGACAAACCCATCGGCTGGACGAGCAACGACGCGCTGCAGAAGGCCAAGGGTCTGCTGCGTGCGGACAAGGGCGGCCACACGGGGACGCTGGACCCGCTGGCGACCGGCTTGCTGCCACTGTGCTTCGGTGCGGCCACCAAGTTTGCCCAGGTCAGCCTGGACGCGGACAAGCGCTACCGCGCAACGCTGCGCCTCGGCCAGCGCACCCGCACCAGTGACCGTGAAGGCGAGGTGATCGAAGAGCGCCCGGTGCAGGTCGACCGCACCGCGATCGACGCCGCCTGCGCACGCCTGACCGGCCCGATCGATCAGCAGCCGCCGATGTACTCGGCGCTCAAGCACCAGGGGCGGGCGCTGTACGAGTACGCGCGCGCCGGCATCGACGTCGAGCGGCCGACGCGCAGCGTGGCCATTCATCGCATCGACATCGTCGAGTGGCAATCTGCAACGCTGGTGATCGACGTCAGCTGCAGCAAGGGCACCTACATCCGCACGCTGGCCGAGGACATCGGCAGCGCGCTTGGCTGTGGCGCTCATCTGGCGGCGCTGTGTCGCACCGGTGCGGGCGCGCTGGACCTCAGGCAGGCGATCACGATCGACGCGCTGGCGGCATTGGACGAGGCCGCTCGCGAGGCGCTGCTGCACCCGCCCGACGTGCTGCTGGCCGACTGGCCCCTGGTGCGCCTGCCCGACGACGAGGCCGGCCGCTTTCTGACCGGCCTGCGGCGTCGGGTAAGCCTGGCCGATGCACCCGCCGTGCGGGTCTACGGGCCGCAGCCCCTGGCCTTCCTGGGTGCGGCCCACATCACCGCCGGTGAACTGATCCCGGACCGACTTCTCAGCCCTCTCGAGACGATGCAGCTGTGCTGCTCGACTCGAACCCCCTCGGGGGGCGGCGGCACCGCCGACGCCTTGGGGCCCAACTAAGGTGCAGGCCAAAACGGCCTGAACGAGCATGACCCATCAGATCCGCAACATCGCGATCATCGCCCACGTCGACCATGGCAAGACCACGCTGGTGGATATGCTGCTGCGCCAGAGTGGCATCTTCCGCGAGAACCAGCAGGTGGCCGAGCGCGTGATGGACAGCAACGACATCGAACGCGAACGCGGCATCACCATCCTGGCCAAGAACTGCGCCGTCACCTGGAAGGGCACGCACGTCAACATCGTCGATACGCCGGGCCACGCCGACTTCGGCGGTGAGGTCGAGCGCGCCTTGTCGATGGTCGACGGCGTGGTGCTGCTGATCGACGCGCAGGAAGGCCCGATGCCGCAGACACGCTTCGTCACCAAGAAGGCGCTGGCGCTGGGGCTCAAGCCCATCGTCGTCGTCAACAAGGTCGACAAGCCCGGCTCGCGCCCCGACTACGTGATCAACGCCGCCTTCGAGTTGTTCGACAAGCTCGGCGCGACCGAAGACCAGCTCGACTTCCCGGTCATCTACGCCTCGGGCCTGAACGGCTGGGCCTCGCTGACCGAAGGTGTGCAGGGCGAACAGTGGGGCCTCGACATGAGCGCGCTGTTCGACACCGTGCTGCAGCATGTGCCTGCGCACGAGGGCGACCCGGACGCACCGCTGCAGCTGCAGATCTCGTCACTGGAGTATTCCACCTTCGTCGGCCGTATCGGTGTCGGCCGCATCAACGCCGGCACGCTCAAGGCGCCGATGGACGTGCTGGTGATGGAAGGCCCGGACGGCAAGTCCTACAAGGGCCGCATCAACCAGGTGCTGACTTTCGAGGGCCTGGAGCGCATCGCGTCGACCGAAGCCGGCCCGGGCGACATCGTGCTCGTCAACGGCATCGAGGATATCGGCATCGGCGTCACGCTGACCGACCCGCTCAACCCCATGCCGCTGCCCATGCTGCACGTCGACGAGCCGACGCT
>JANOJJ010000428.1:0-8605 GCA_031408155.1 Rubrivivax sp. | reverse complement strand
GAACGGAAAGGCTGATGTCGCGGTGACAAAGGCCCGAGGCGTAGCCATCCAGTTCCAGATAGGGGGCCGGGCCGGACAGGACGCTGGTCCAGATCTGGGCGCTCGAAGCGGCTGCTGGGCGGGTCTGGGCAGGTACGCTTCCTGGAGGTCTGTTCAGCAGCAGTGATTTCGGCGCTAGCTGGCAGTTGTGCGAAGCGCTGTGGCAGCAACCCGGCCGCAGCGAGTGGTTCGGCGGCGGCTACCCTTGCCCAGGCATCCATTCGATCTGTCCGCATCCGCATCAGGTCAACGAACTGCTGCTGGGCATCAGCTGCGGTGGCGCCTGGCGCAGCACCGATGCGGGCGCGACCTGGGCGCTGCGCGCCACCGGCATGCGGGCGGCCTACATGCCGCCCGAACAGGCCGACAACGCCAACATCCAGGATCCGCATCGCATCGTGCGCTGCCCGGCCGCGCCCGAGGTGTTGTGGTGCCAGCATCACAATGGCATCTGGCGCTCGGTCGACAACGGCGAGCAGTGGCAGGAGCTGAAGGCGCCGCTGTCGAGTTTCGGCTTTGCCGTGGCGGTGCACCCGCAAGACCCGCAGACAGCCTGGTTCGTGCCGGCTGAAGCCGACCAACGCCGGGTGCCGGTGGGCGGCGCGCTGGTCGTCAACCGAACCCGCGACGGCGGCGCCAGCTTCGAGACGCTGCACCACGGCCTGCCACAGCAGGACGCTTACGACCTGGTGTACCGCCATGGCCTGGCGGTCGGCCACGATGGGCGCGCGCTGCTGCTGGGCAGCACCACCGGAGGCCTGTGGACCAGTTTCGACGGCGGCGACCACTGGAGCGCGGTGTCGCTCAACCTGCCACCGATCGCGGCGGTGCGCATGGCGTAGGCAGACCCTACTGCAACTGGCGTCACCAGACCTTGCGTCAGGCCGCCGAACGGTGGCGCCAGCGCCGGTTCGCGCCTCCCCGGGGGATGCGATGCAGCGCTTGCAATCCGGACCCACGGCTGTCACGAGGCCGCGGCAGTCAGAAATTCGCCTGAGCGGCCACCGTCAACGCAGCTCAGCGTCGACGTAGAACCAGCATTCACCTTCGCGCATGAAGCGACTGGTCTCGTGCATGCGGTGCGCGCGTCCGCCGAGCTTGCTGCGGGCAGCGAACTCCACCGTCGCGTGATCGTCGTCGATCCGACGCACACGCTTGACCTCCAGCCCCAGCCAGCGCAGCCCCGGCACAGCTGGCGGCAGCTGCGCCGGGCGAGTGCTCGAGTGCCAGGTTGCCAGCAGGTAGGCGCGCTGGTCCAGTACGTAGGCGACGTAGCGCGAGCGCATCAGGGCCTCGGCCGTTGGAGCCGGGATGCGGCCCGCGTGATAGCCGCCGCAGCAGCCGGCATAGGTCTGCAGGCTGCCGCAGGGGCAGGGCAGGGGCTTGTCCATCGCGCGATCTTCGCCGATCGTCGCTCGGGATTTGCCGGGCCCGGCACGCTGTCCGGCTGACTACACTGCGCCGACCCTGGCTGGAGACTGTCCCATGCTCGACCCGCAAGCGCGTGCCCTGATCGACCTGATGCTCGAGCGCCAGGTGCCGCCCACGCATACCCTCAGCCACGAAGAAGCGCGGCGCTTCTATCGTGATCGTCGGGCCATCACGCAGCCCGACCCGCCGGCAGTCGGTGCCGTGCGCGAACTGCAGGCGCCAGGCCCGCTGGGTGCGATCGGCCTGCGCCTGTACGAGCCGCTGCAAGGGTCCTGGCCGCATCCCGTGCTGGTCTACTACCACGGGGGTGGCTGGGTGATCGGCGACCTCGACACGCATGACGTGGTCTGCCGCCAGCTGTGCGTCAACAGTGGTTGCGCGGTGCTGTCGGTCGACTACCGCCTCGGCCCCGAGCACCGCTTTCCTGCCGCGGTCGACGACTGCCTGGCGGTGGTGCACTGGCTGCGCGAGCACGGCGCGGCC
Organism: Rubrivivax sp.; assembly: GCA_031408155.1. GTDB lineage: Bacteria > Pseudomonadota > Gammaproteobacteria > Burkholderiales > Burkholderiaceae_C > Rubrivivax. The sequence continues at coordinate 6,652 of JANOJJ010000428.1, read as the reverse complement.
CACGGTCTGGATGCCACGCGCATCGCGCTCGGCGGCGACAGCGCCGGCGGCAATCTCGCGGCCGTCACCGCCATCGCGATGCGCGACGCCGGCGAGGCCCCGGCGCGGCTGCAGCTGTTGATCTATCCGGCCACCGACATGCGGGCGCTGGCGCCATCACACACCATCAATGGCCAGGGTTATGTGCTCAGCGCGGACAGCATCGCCTACTTTCGCAGCCACTACATGGCCGACGCCGCGTTGTGGTCCGACTGGCGCGCCTCGCCGTTGCTGGCCAGCGATCTGTCGCAGTTGCCGCCGGCCCTGGTGCTGACGGCCGGCTTCGATCCGCTGCGCGATGAGGGCCGCCAATACGCCGACGCGCTGTCGGCCGCCGGGGTCAAGACGCAATTCGTCTGCTTCGAGCGCCAGATCCACGGCTTCATCACCATGGGCCGTGTGATCGACGAAGCCCACAGCGCACTCGACCTGTGTGGCGCTGTGCTGCGCCGCGCCTTGTTCCAGTACGTCAACCGTTAAGTTTCGGAACAGGGTGACGGCCGAGCTGTCGATCAGCATCCTGGCGGGTGAAGCTCCATTCGTTCGTCTCGCGCGTGGAGCGCGGCAACGCGATGGTGCGGCCGTTCCGCCGCAGGGGCAGGTTCATCGAAGTGCTTGCATCAATGACTGTATGAACATACAGTATTCAAGTGCCAGTCTTTCCCGATCTGTTCTCTGCCCCGGCCCCTGCCGGGGTACGCACCCCCGCGCGGCTGGACGTGGCGGCGCGGGTCGCGGCCAGCCCGTCGGCGGCGCCTGGGTTGCAGCCTGGCCTGCCTGAACCTGAACAACTGCACCCCGCGTTGTGGCGCGCCCACCAGGTGGGCCAGCAGCGGGGCGCCGTGGTGGCCAGCGGTTTTGCCGCGCTCGACGCTGAACTGCCCGGCGGCGGCTGGCCGGCGCGCGCGCTGACCGAACTGCTGCTGCCGCATCCGGGCATCGGTGAAGTCCGCCTGCTGGCGCCGGCGCTGGCGGCGGTGCAACAGGGCGGCCGCAGCGTGATGCTGTTCGACCCGCCGGCGGCGCTGTGCGGCTGGACGCTGGCGGCGCTGGGGCTGGACCTGCGGCAACTGGTGGTGCTGCAGGCGCGCGATGGATTACAGGGCCGTGCCCGCGTGCTGCTGCCCGCGGCTGACGTGCTGTGGGCGCTGGAGCAAGCGCTCAAGAGCGGCCACCTGGGCGCCGTGCTGGCCTGGCTGCCGGCGCGTGTGCGGCCCGAGGCCGTGCGCCGGCTGCAACTGGCGGCGCAGGCGCACGACGGGCCGGCTTTCCTGCTGCGTGACCCGCAGGTGCAGACGCGGCCCAGCGCCGCGCCGCTGCGCCTGGTACTGGCGCCGGCCGGGCCCGACGAGTTGCTGCTGCGCATCGTCAAGCGTCGCGGGCCGCCACTGGCGCAACCGCTGCTGCTGCCACTGGCCGCCGTGCTGTCGGCGCCGGCACGGGCGCGCGCCTTGCGCAGAGCGGCGGTGCCGGCGCCGACCCTGGCGGCCCCCGTCATGCAGGACCTGCCGGCCGCAGCGGCCGAATACGATTGAGGCAGTCGCCTTGCGCTGTGGCTGGATGCCCATGTTGTGGTTTGCCGTCCACCTGCCGTGGTTGTCGCTCGAGGCTTTTGCCGCCACGCTGAGTGCTGACCAGTGCAGCCGTCCGCTGGCCTTGCTGGCCGATCACCAGGTCCAGGCCGTCAACGCCGCGGCTGCCGACGCAGGAGTCAAACCTGGCCTCAAACGGGCCACCGCGCTGGCGCTGGCGGTCGACCTGCAGTTCGGCCAGGCCGACGCCGCGCGCGACGCCCAGGCGCTGCAGGCGGTGGTGCATGCGGCGCTGGTCTTCACGCCGGCGGTGGCACTCGACGGCCACACCGTGCTGCTCGAAGTGGCCAGCTGCCTGCGTTACTTCGGCGGCGCCGATGCCTTGCTGCAGCGCCTGCGCCAGGCCTTGGCGCCGCTGGGCCACCGGGTGCAGATCGCCAGCGCGCCCACTGCGCTGGGTGCGGCGCTGCTGGCGCGTTGGCGCGACGACCTGGAGGATTCACCGGGTGGGGGCCCGCACCGCACCCAGTTGGCGGCGCTGCAGGCCCTGCTGGACGAAGCGCCGGTGTGGCTGCTGGGCCCCGGGCGCGAACACTGGGAAGCGCTGCAGGGCATGGGCCTGCGCCACCTGTCCGACCTGCGGCGGCTACCGCGCGCCGGGCTGGCGCGCCGCTTCGGCGAAGGCCTGCTCGACGATCTGGACCGCGCCCGCGGCATCCGGTCCGACCCGCGTATCTGGCTGACGGCACCCGAGCGCCTGCGCTGCCGGCTTGAACTGACCCTGCGTGCCGACCGCACCGATCAGGTGCTGCACGCCGCCGCGGTGCTGCTGGCGCAACTGGTGGCCTGGGTGCAGGCGCGGCAGTCGCGCGTGGTGGCCTTCACGCTGCACATGCAGCACGAAGGCCGCCACCGCGCCAACCCCACCACGCCGGCAGCCACCGAACTGCGCATCGAACTGGCCGAGCCTGCGGCCGACATCACCCATTTGCAGTTGTTGCTGCGTGAGCGCCTGGCGCGTGTGCAGTTGCCCGCCCCCACGCTCGAGCTGCAACTGCACTGCCACGAGGTGGTGCAGCAATCCGCCCCCAACGCCGAACTGTTCCCTACCCGGCACAGCGAGCAGGCCGGCCTGGTGCGCCTGATCGAGCGGCTGCGCGCGCGCCTGGGCGACGACCAGGTGCTGCGCTTGCAACCGGTGGCCGACCACCGCCCCGAGCGCGCCGGCCGCAGCGTGCCGGCGTTGGCGGCCTTGCCGGCCAGCCCCGCCGCGCCGGGCCCGCCGTCAGCCGGCGCCGCGCCGCCGTTTGCCTGGCCGCTGGCCCACCCGGTCTGGCTGCTGCCCGAACCGCTGCCGCTGGCCGAACGCCAGGCGATGCCGCTGTTCGAAGGCCGGGCGCTGCAGTTGCTGGCCGGCCCCGAGCGCATCGAGACTGGCTGGTGGGATGCGGCCCTGGCCACACGCGACTACTTCATCGCGCAGGCGGCCGACGGCTCGCTGGTCTGGGTCTACCGCGCCCGGTTGCCGGTGGCCGACGCGGCCCAGGCGCTGTGGTTCCTGCAGGGGCGCTTCGGGTGACGGCGGCGGACGACCGCTCAGCCTGACCGCTGGTATCGCGGTCTGGCCTCAGCGCCAGCCGATGAAGCTCTTGACCGGCTCCAGGCTGCGTGCCGGGTCTTCTTCCTGCGGCACATGGCCGAGCTCGGCGAACAGGACCAGACGACTGCCCTTGATCTGCTGCTCGAAGGTCTTGCCCACCGCCGGCGGAATCAGCCGGTCGCGCCCGCCCCACAGGATCAGCGTCGGCTGCTGGATGGTGGCGATGCGCTCGGCGTCCTCGCCCACGCGCATCTGGCGCAGGCGCAGGCCCAGGGCACGGCGGTTGCCGTCACGCAGCGTCAGTTCGAAGTAGCGGTCGACCAGCGCGCTGCTCACGCGCGACGGGTCGCCGTAAACGTTGCTGACACCCTGCACCACCAGTTCACGCGGCAGCACGTATTGGCCGAGCCAGCCGATCACCGGCAGCCGCGCGGCGATGAAGCCGATGGGCACCGATTGGGGCGTGAAGTCGGGGCCGGCGGCGTCCACCAGCAGCAGCCGGTCGACGCGGCTCGGCGCCAGCGTGGCCACCCGCCAGGCGATCTCACCGCCCAGTGAATTGCCGCCCAACACCACGCGCGGCAGCTTCAGCGCGTCGAGCAAGTCGATGACGAAGCGCGCGTAGGTGTCGCCGCGGTAGTCGTCCGGCGTGTACTGGCCGGCGAACGGGCCGGTCAGACCGAAGCCCGGCAGGTCGAAACTGATCACGCGGCGCTGCTTCTTCAGAACCCTGGCCCAGCCTTCCCACGTGTGCAGGCTGGCCGACGTGCCGTGCAGCAGCACCACCGGCGACGGGTCGTCACGCGGTCCTTCGTCGCGGATGTGCACGACCTGGCCCTTGACCTCGATGAAGTCCGACGGTGCTGGCGCCCAGCGCGCGACCAGCGTTTCCAGCGGCCGGTCGGGCGCGCGCGACAGCGACAAGGCCAGTGCCGTGAGCATCATCAGCAGGCCCGCGACGCGGATCACCCAGGACATCACACGCGGCCCTTCAACTCGGTGTCCAGCGCCTCGCGTTCGTCGACGACAAAGCACTCGCCATGGACGTGCGGTGCGCCGGGTTCGAGCTCGACGTACTCGAGCCTGCCGCCATCGAGCTGCAGCGCGTGCGGCAGGCCTTGCTCGCGCATCCAGAGCGCCGCCTGGTGCGCGGCCAACGCAGCCGGGAACGGGCTGAGCATGAGGCTGATGCCCTCCGGCGCGAGCAGCACGGTACCCTCGCGCGCGGCCACTCGGGCCTGCTGCAACAGTCGGTCGCCCACGGCCGGCCGGTCGTCGAGCTCGACGCAGCGGTAGGCGGCAACCTTCAGGATGGCAGGCACGCCGGGATTGTAGGAAGCGCGCGCGCCGCTCAGCCGCCGCCGAGCGGCGTGCCAGGCAGCAGCGGCAACCAGCCCTGCAGCGCCGCGGGCTCGGCTGCGGCGACGAAATGTAAGGTTGCAGCCGCCGGCACCCGGCGTATCGACTGTCGAAGCCGGACCGCCGCCGATAATGTCCGCCACCCCGCCCGTCGTCTTCCCATGTCGCCCAGCTTTGTCCATCTGCGCCTGCACTCTGAATACTCGGTCGTCGACGGCACCTTGCGTATCGACGATGCGGCTGCGGCAGCCAGGGCCGACGGCCAGGTGGCGATGGCGATCAGCGACCTGAACAACCTGTTCGGCGCCGTCAAGTTCTACAAGGCCTGCCGGGGCAAGGGCGTCAAACCGCTGATCGGTGTCGACGTCTGGATGGAGCCTCTGGTCGAGCTGGGTGACAAGCAGCCCAGCCGCTTGCTGCTGCTGGTGCAGGACTCGCGGGGCTACCTCAGCCTGTCGGAACTGCTGGCGCGGGCCTGGACGCGCAACGCGCAACGCACGCAGGCCTGGGTCAAGTGGGAGTGGCTCGACGAGCTGGCGTCCGGGCTGCTTGCGCTATCGGGCGCCGACCTCGGTGCCGTCGGCATGGCCCTGCTGGCCGGCGACACGGCCCGTGCGCGCACGATGGCCCTGCGGCTGGCCGAGCGCTTCCCGGCCCGCTTCTACATCGAACTGCAACGCGCCGGATTGCCGACCAACGAGTCGCATGTGCGTGCCGCCGTGCCGTTGGCCGCCGAGCTGGGCTTGCCCGTGGTGGCCACGCACCCGGTGCAGTTTCTCGAGCCGGACGACTTCGAAGCCCACGAGGCCCGCGTCTGCGTGGCCGAAGGCGAGACCCTGGCCAATCCCAAGCGCGTCAAGCGTTTCACGCGTGACCAGCACTTCAAGTCCCAGGCCCAGATGGCGGCCCTGTTTGCCGACCTGCCCAGCGCATTGGCCAACTCGGTCGAGATCGCCAAGCGCTGCAACCTCACGCTGGTGCTGGGCAAACCGCAATTGCCCGACTTTCCGACGCCGTTGGTCGACGGCGTGCGCATGCCGCTGGACGACTACTTCCGGCAACAGTCGAGGCTGGGCCTGGACCAGCGCCTGCTGACGCTGTTGCCCGACCCGGCCGAGCGCGAGCGCGAGCGGCCGCGCTACAGCGATCGCCTGGAGTTCGAGATCCAGACCATCGTCAAGATGGGCTTCCCGGGCTACTTCATGATCGTGTCCGACTTCATCGTCTGGGCCAAGGCCCATGGCTGCCCGGTGGGGCCGGGTCGGGGGTCGGGCGCGGGCTCGCTGGTGGCGTATTCGCTGTTGATCACCGATCTCGACCCGCTGCGCTACAAGCTGCTGTTCGAGCGCTTCCTGAACCCTGATCGGGTCTCGATGCCCGACTTCGACATCGATTTCTGCCAGGGCAACCGCGACCGCGTCATCGAGTACGTCAAGAACAAGTACGGCCGCGACGCGGTCAGCCAGATCGCCACCTTCGGTACCATGGCCGCCAAGGCTGCGCTGCGCGACGTGGGGCGTGTGCTGGGCATGGGCTACGGCCATGTCGACAGCATTGCCAAGCTGATCCCGGCACCGCCGGGCAAGACGGTGACGCTGGCCAAGGTGCCTGACGAGCCGGACAACAGCATCATCTACGCACGCAAGGAGGCGCCCGAACTCGATCAGCGCGAAGCCGCCGACGAAGAAGTGGCCGAGTTGCTGCGCCTGGCTACGAGGGTGGAAGGCCTGGTGCGCAACGTCGGCATGCACGCCGGCGGCGTACTGATCGCGCCCGGCAAGATCACCGATTTCTGCCCCTTGTACCAGCAGCCCGGCAGCGACAGCGCGGTCAGCCAGTTCGACAAGGACGACGTCGAGGCCATCGGGCTGGTCAAGTTCGACTTCCTGGGCCTGGCCCACGATCCGTGTACCGTGCTGCACTTGTCACACTTCTTCATGAAGTGCAAATCGCTGTAGGCGCTTCGGTATTCGCCTTTCGGGCGGCCGGGCAGGCTCATCAGTCAACCTCCGTGCTGCGCACTGCGGTATGGCGCTTGGGGCGGCCCGGCGCACTCATGGGCTGCGTAGCTGCCGGCTCATGGGCAGACTATGCGCGCGGCGTCGATGGCAATCAAGCGGCA
>JANOJJ010000239.1:0-4458 GCA_031408155.1 Rubrivivax sp. | reverse complement strand
GCGCAACTCGAGCCTGCAGGGCGGCTACCTGATCCTGGCGGCGCGCGCACTGGGCCTGGACTGCGGGCCGATGAGCGGCTTCGATGCGGCCAAGGTCGACGCCGCGTTCTGGCAGGGCACCGCGGTGCGCACCAACTTCGTCTGCACGCTGGGCCATGGCGACCCGGCCAAGGTGCTGCCGCGCAGCCCGCGGCTGGCTTTCGAACAAGCCTGCACGCTGTTGTGAGCCCGCCCGGGCACGGCCTCAGGCGAGTCACGCCGCGTTGATCACCGACCCCTGGTTCTACGCCGCGGCGCTACCTGCGGTACTGCTGCTGGGCCTGTCCAAGAGCGGCTTCGGCGCCGGCTTCGGGTCATTGGCCGTGCCCGTGATGGCGCTGACGGTGCCGGTGCCGCAGGCGGCGGCCATCCTTTTGCCGGTGCTGATGCTGGCCGATGCACTGGGCCTGGCGTCGCTCGTGAAGGACCGCGACCGCGCGCTGGTGCGGCTGCTGTTGCCGGCCGGGCTGCTGGGCATCGTGATCGGCGCCGTGACTTTTGGCCTCTTGTCGTCCAAGGTGGTGGCTGGGGTGGTGGGCGCGATCACGCTGGTGTTCCTGGCACTGCGCACGCTGGTCCCGCCGCACGCCGACGCGCCGCCGCCGCCGCGCTGGCTCGGCCTGCTGCTCGCCACGCTGTCGGGCTTCACCAGTTTCGTGGCCCATGCCGGCGGGCCGCCGCTGTCGTTCTATGTGCTGCCACTCAAGCTCAGGCCAGTGGTCTTCGCGGCCACGCTGTCGGTTTTCTTCGCCGCCATCAACCTGGCCAAGTGGCTGCCGTACGCGTGGCTGGGGCTGATCGACAGCCGCAACATGCTCACGTCAGCCGTGCTGCTGCCGATCACGCCGCTCGGCGTGTGGCTGGGCGTGCGCTTCGTGCGCCGGGTGCCACCGGCCCTGTTCTACCGGCTGTTCAGCATAGGCATGCTGCTGACGGGCTGCAAGCTGCTGTGGGACGGTCTGACCTAAGGCGCGCCGTCAATCCGCCGCCGGGTCGTTCGCCGATCGGCCGGCCTGGCGCTCGGCACGTTCGCGCGCCCACATCTCCTCCAGCTGCTGCCGGCCCTGCTTGGCCAGCGCGATCAACTTGGCCTCGTCGTCGAAGTGTGGTGCCATTTGTTCCATCAGCTCGATGCTGTGGGCCCGGAAGCGCTGCGCTGCCATTGCGGCCGCTTCCGGCGCCATGCCCATCACCTCGAGCACGCTGCGTGCGCTCGCCAGCGCCGAATCGAGCGTCTCGCGTTCGATCATCGTCACGCCCAGTTCGCGCAACCGGTAGTAGTGCGTGACGTTGCGCGCGCGGGCTACGACGGGCAGGTTCGGAAAATGTTCGCGCACCAGGCGCGCGCACTTGACGCTCTGTTCCATATCGTCGATCGCCAGCACGAACACGCAGGCGCGCTCGGCGCCGGCGGTGCGCAGCAGGTCGAGCCGGGTGGCGTCGCCGTAGAACGCGGGCCAGCCGAAGCGGCGCACGGTCTCGATCTGTTCGACGCTGTGGTCGAGCACCGTGGCGCTCTTGCCATTCGCACTGAGCAGGCGGCCGACGATCTGACCGTAGCGCCCGAAGCCGGCAATGATCACGGGTGCGTGCTGCGGGTCGGTCAACTCGGGCAGCCCTGACGGCAGCGGCAGCGGCAGCCGCCGTTGCCGTGCCGTCCAGCGGTCGGCTGCGACCAGCAGCAGTGGCGTGAGCAGCATCGACAGCGCCACCGCGGCCACCAGCAGCTGCGATGTGCGGGTGTCGATCACGCCGGCACCGAGCGCGCTCTGGAAGACGACGAAGCCGAACTCGCCGCCTTGCGCCAGCAGGATCACGAACAGCGGCCGCTCGGCCACCGGCACCGGCAACGCGCGCGCCATGCCCAACAGGACCAGCGCCTTGAGCAACACGAAGCCGGCCACCAGCGCGGCCACCAGGCCCGGGCTCTGCAGCACGACGGCGAAGTCGATGCTCATGCCCACGGCGATGAAGAACAGGCCCAGCAGCAGGCCCTTGAAGGGTTCGATGTCGGTTTCCAGCTCGTGCCGGTATTCGCTCTCGGCCAGCAGCACACCGGCCAGAAACGCGCCCAGCGCCATCGACAAGCCCACGCTCTGCATCAGCGCCGCGGTGGCCACCACCAGCAGCAGCGCAGCGGCGGTGAAGATCTCGGGCGTGTCGCTGCGCGCGATCCAGCGCAGCGCCGGGCGCAGCAGCAGACGGCCGCCGAAAATGATGGCCGCAATCATGCCGAAGGCCCTGAGGGCTTCGATCCAGCCGCTGCCGCCGTCACCCGCAGCCGCGCCCTGCAGCGCCAGCAAGGGCACGATGGCCAGGATCGGGATGGCTGTGATGTCCTGCAGCAGCGCCACGCTGAGCACGCTTTGCCCGGCGCTGGTGGCCATCAGGTTGCGTTCATTGAGCACGGACAGACCGATCGCGGTGGACGACAGCGCCAGGCCCAGGCCGGCCACCAGCGCCAGCCGCCCGTCCAGGCCTGCGGCCACGCCGGCGAGCAGAATCAGGCTCGACGAGCCGAGCAGTTGCACGCTGCCCCAGCCGAAGATCGGGCGCCGCAGCGACCACAGCCGGCGCGGCTCGAGTTCGAGCCCGACCAGGAACAGCATCAGCACGACGCCGAACTCGGCGAAGTGCAGCATCGATTGCGGGTCGGTGACGAGCCGCAGTCCCCACGGCCCGATGCCAATGCCGGCGGCCAGGTAACCGATGATCGAGCCCAGGCCGAGCAGGCGGGCCAGCGGCACCGCCAGCACCGCCGCGCCGAGGTAGATCAGGCTCGATTGAATCCAGGGGGTGCCATGCTCCATCACGTCATGCTAGCCCGCGATGGCGCGGCTCGGAATAGACCGTCAGGACGGCGCGTAGGCCAGTCGCACGTAGATCGGCGCGAAGGCCTCGGCCTGCGTCACGTCGATCAGGCTCTCGCGCGCGAGTTCGAGCAGCGCGATGAAAGTCACCACCAGCACCGGCATGCCGCGGCGGGTGTCGAACAGGTCCAGGAACTCGACGAAGCGCTGGCCGCGCAGCCGGCGCAGCACGATGCTCATGTGCTCGCGCACCGAGAGCTGCTCGCGGCTGATCAGGTGGTGCTGGTTGAGCCTGGCGCGATGCACGATCTCGGCCCAGGCCTGGCGCAGGTCATCCGGGTCGACCTCGGGCAGGCGCTGGACCAGGCTTTGCTCGATCGTGACCTGCGCGCGCAGGAAGTCGCGACCCAGCAGCGGCAATGCGTCGAGCCGGGCTGCCGCAAGCTTGATCTGCTCGTATTCGACCAGCCGGCGCACCAGGTCGGCGCGCGGGTCGTTGGCGTCGCTGCCGTCGTCGCTCTTCCTGGCCGGCAGCAACATGCGCGACTTGATCTCGATGAGCATGGCCGCCATCAGCAGGTAGTCGCTCGCCAGCTCGAGGTTGTGCTTGCGGATCTGGTCGACGTACTCGAGGTACTGGCGCGTCACGCTGGCCAGCGGGATGTCGAGGATGTTGAAGTTCTGCCGCCGGATCAGATACAGCAGCAGATCCAGCGGACCTTCGAAGGCTTCGAGAAAGACCTCCAGCGCATCCGGCGGGATGTACAGGTCTTGCGGCATGCGAAACAACGGCTCGCCGTACAGGCGAGCGACGGCGACCTGGTCCACCACGGCGGGCGTGCTGTCGGTTGCGGGCTCGGCCACCGGTAGCGCGTCGGCGCTGTCCACCTAGCGCTTGGTCTGGTAGACGTAGGGCTGTTGCGGCACGCGGGCCTCGCGCAACTCGGCCTGCGCCTTGCGGTCTATGTCCTGGTCCCACAGCAAGGCCAGGCCGGCGCGTTGCTCGCTTTCGAGCGTCGGTTTGTTCGCCTTCAGCTCGGCGATGAACTGGGTGACGTCGGAGGTGTAGGGCTTCCAGAAGAACGGCATGGTGGCGGCGGGCAGGGCACAGGGCAGAATCACCAGCGCGCATTTTAGCGAGCGGCACCCGAGCCGCTGCCGGCACCGTTGCGGCGCGACCGGCGTCCGCCGATCCGTGTTCGGCGCGGCCTGCAGCGGACCGGCACGATGGCCTAGTTCTTACCCGACGCAGACGCCGTCATGGACGCGGCAGTGGCCGCTGCCGAAGCTGGGCCTGCAGGTGCAGCGGGTGCAGCGGATGCAGCCGAAGTTGCGTCGTGAGGAACATCGACGCCGTGTCTTTCGCCCCCCAGATCGATGTCGCCACCTGAACGTGTGAGGATGAACAACGCCGCGGCAGCGAAGATGACGAAGCCGATCAAGACCTTAACCATGGTGAGTTTCGCTGTAAGTGGGTGACGGGTGGGCCTGTGCGCTTGCGCTTCGGGCCCACCCGTCACCCGGGCACGCAGCCCGGGTGAACCTGTTGCAGAACGACAGTCGTTGGCGTAGATGTCGCGGTCCTTCGTCTCCTTGATGAACAACGTGC
>JANOJJ010000427.1:0-5951 GCA_031408155.1 Rubrivivax sp. | reverse complement strand
CACCAGGCCTTCAGCCAGTACGGCGCTCATATCAGCTTTCCGCCACTGGCGCGAGCAGGTCGACCAGCCGCCGGCGCAGCAGCTTGCCGGTCGGCGTGCGCGGCAGCACCTCGATCGCGTGCCAGGCCCCGGGGCGCTGATAGGGCGGCAGCGTCGATGCGCGTTCGCGCAGCACTTGCTCGACCTGAGCGCGCTCGCCGGGTCGTGCGACATAGAACATGGCGACCGAATCGACCCCGTCCTGGTCCGGCACGCACACCGAGGCGGCCTCGAGCAGGCCGGGGGTCCCCGCGGCCAGCTTCTCCTCGAGCTCCACCAGGTTCACCCAGCGGCCCTTGATCTTCACCAGCGAGTCCTCGCGGCCCGCAAAACGCCAGCCGGTGGCGGGCTCGAAGGCAAACAGGTCGGCCGGACAGAAGGCGCCGTCGCGGAAGTTCTCGGCCTGCGCCTGCGGCCGGTCGAGGTAGCCCAGCGCGATCGTGCCGGCGCGGATGCACAGGCGAGACGGCACGCCGGGCGCAACCGCATCGAGCGGCTGCACGTCGACGCCGGGTGACGGCACAAAGCCGCGGCCGTCACCGAGGTCGAGCATCGCCAGCACCAGTGTTTCCGACGCACCGTAGCCGTTGGCGATGGTGATCCCGGTCTGGCGCTGCCATTCGTCACGCAGGCTGGCCGGCAGCGCTTCACCGGCCGACACGCACAGGCGCACCCCGGCCTGCGCGATGCCCGGCGCCAGACCTTCGTGCAGCAGGTTGCGGTACAGCGACGGCACGCTCAGCAGCACCGTCGGGCGCTGCGTGGCCACCGTCAGCGCCACGTTGGCCGCGGTCGGCCACAGTGGGTCGACGATCACCTTGGCGCCGAGCTTGAAGCCGGCCCACAGGCTGTTGGTCTGCGGGTACGAGAAGAACAGCTTGCTGCTGGCGAACAGCCGGTCGGCGGCGACGATGCCCAGCCCGTCGCGCGAGACCTGTTCGATGGTGCGCGCAAAGCGATGGGCGTGGATCACCGCCTTGGGCTTGCCCGAGGTGCCCGATGAATGGCACCAGAAGGCCGGTGCGAGCGGGTCCATCGGCCAGGCCGGCACCGGGTCGGCCAGCTGCTGGCCGCGCCGGAAGTCGCCGAGCGACAGCGTGCGCTGGCGCCAGGGCTCGGGTGTGGCGTCGTCGGCTTCGACCAGGATGATGCTGAAGCCGGCTTCGTCGAGGATGTAGTGCCACTCGGGTGTCGGCACGCGCGGGTTGACCGGCACCGCCACCGCGCCGGCCCACATCGCACCCAGGAACGCGGTGACCCAGTCGATGCCGTCGCACAGCTTGATCGCGATACGGTCGCCCGGCTTGATGCCGCGCGCGCGCCACAGGCCCGCGATGCGCATCACACGGTCCCGCAAGGCGCCGTAGCTCAGGCTGTCGCTGCCGCAGACGAGCGCGGTGCGTGCGGCGTCCTGGCCACTCAGCAGCAGCAGCGCGGCGTTGTCGTCGATCGACAACGCCGCCGTCGGCGCGGGACTGACCGCATGGCCCATCAGGTCGACGCTGAACAGGCCCGGCTTGCCACTGCGCCAGCGCTCGAACTCGGTGCTCAGCAGTTCGGCATGCTCGCGCTCCTCGGCCGCCAGTTCGCGGTAGAGCTGACGTTCGGCCGCGCCCTCGGCGGCCTGCTCGGCGCGTTCGGAAAAGAAACGCGCGGCGCTGTTTTCAAGTCCGATCGCGATCCGGAACAGGTTGGTCGGGTCCTGCGGCCGGCTCTGCACGTCGGCGAAGATCGCGGCCACTTCGAGCCTGAACTCGGGCGACTGCGGCGGCACGTCGAGGTGGTAGCGCCGCGACAGCGTTTCCATGTGCTCGCCTTCCATCAGCGCGAAGCGGCCGAACAGGGTCTTCAGCTCGGGTTCGGTGCTGTCGGCCGCGGCGCGCTGGTAGAAGGCGCGCCCGCCGAGCTCGATCTCGAACGCGCTGCGGATGCCTTCGAGCGAGGTCGCCGGGTCGAGCCGGCGCCCGTCCAGCAGCGCGAGCTTGCCGCCGCAGTGCGGGCAATGGCCATAGGGGAAGGCGAAACCTTCGCTGACCTTGGCGCAGCGCTCGCAACGCCACTGCAGGCTGGCGCCGGCGCAGCAGATGTAGACGCCCTCCGACGGTTCGTCCAGCGGACGTTTGCACTTCGGACACAGCATGGCCTGAACCCTCCAGTCAACCGAGCTTCAAAGCCGGCACGGCCAGCGGGGTGGGTGGCACGAAGGCCTGCACGGCAGCCGCCGCCACCGGCCAGCAGCGCGGCTCGGCCTGCAGCCAGGTGGCGATGGCGCGCGCCGCGCGGCGCCCTGCACTCATGGCCAGGATCACGGTGGCGCCGCCGGTGACGATATCGCCGCCGGCAAATATGCCCGCCAGGTTGGTCGCCTGCGTCTCGTCGTCGGCCACGATGTAGCCCCGGCGGTTGAGCGCCAGGTCGGGCGTGGCCTGGCCGATGATCGGGTTGGCCTTGGTACCGAGCGCGTAGATCACGCTGTCGCAGGGCCATTCGACGAATTCGCCGAGCGCTACCGGCGAGCGGCGGCCGCGCGCATCGGTCTCGCCAAGCGCCATCTTCTGCACGCGGATCGCGCGCACATTGCCGTCGTCATCGAGCAGGATCGCTTCAGGCGCGTGCAGGAAGCTGAACTCGACGCCTTCTTCCTGCGCATGGCGCAGCTCTTCGACGCGCGCCGGTGCTTCGGCCTGCGACCGCCGGTAGACACAGCGCACGCGCTCGGCACCGAGCCGTTTGGCCACCCGCAGGCAGTCCATCGCGGTGTTGCCGGCACCGATCACGACCACGCTGGCGCCGATGCCGATCGGCGTGTCGCGGTACGGGAACTGGTCGCCGCCCATCAGGTTGACGCGGGTCAGGAATTCGTTGGCCGACAGCACCTGGCCGGCGAATTCGCCGGCGATGCCGAGGAAGGCCGGCGCGCCGGCACCGGCAGCCACGAAGACCGCGTCGAAACCCATCTTGCCGGTCAGTTGCGGCAGCGTGAAGGTCTTGCCGATGACCTTGTTGGTCTCGAAGCGCACGCCGATGTCCTTCAACCGCTGCACTTCGCGCTCGATGATGTCGCGCGGCAGCCGGAACGACGGGATGCCGTAGCGCAGCACGCCGCCGACCACGTGTAGGGCCTCGTAGACCGTGACCTCGGCACCATACTTGACGAGATCGGCCGCCGCCGTCAGTCCGCCCGGGCCGGAGCCGACCACCGCCACCTGGCCGAGCGGCTTGTCGAAGCGCGGCGCGACCATCGTCGTCGGCCGCGCATGGTCACCGACGAAGCGTTCGAGCCGGCCAATCGCCACCGGCTCCATCTTGGCCTTGATCAGCACGCACAACGCCTCGCATTGGCTCTCCTGCGGGCAGACGCGGCCGCAGACCGACGGGAAGATGCTCGACTCATGGATCGTGGCCACCGCCGCGTCGACGTCGCGCACCAGCAGGTGGCGGATGAAGCGCGGGATGTCGATGCTGACCGGGCAGCCGTCGATGCAGGTCGGCTTGATGCACTGGATGCAGCGCTCGGCCTCGCGCAGGGCGGCCGCGTAGCCGTAGCCGAGGTTGACCTCGGCAAAGCTGCCGGCGCGCTCGCGCGCGTCGCGCTCGGGCATCTTGACCTGCTTGCGTTCGAGCGCCGAGTACTTCTTGTAGGTGCGCTTGCCTTCGACGAACAGCTTCTGCTCGAGGTTGCAGACATGCGCCAGGTCGTCGTTGGCCTGCGCCTCCTGCTTCTTGAAGCGCTTCTGGCGCGCGTGCAGTTCTTTGAAATCGACCTGGTGGCCGTCGAAATCGGGCCCGTCGACGCAGGCAAAGCGGACCTCGCCGCCGACCGTGACGCGGCACGAGCCGCACATGCCGGTGCCGTCGACCATGATCGTGTTGAGCGACACCATGGTCTTGACACCGTAGGGCCGGGTGGTGTCGGTGCAGGCGTGCATCATCGGCATCGGGCCGATCGCGACCACCTGGTCGGGCTTGGCGCCGGGACGATCCAGCAGGTCTTTCAGCGCGCTGGTCACGAAGCCCGGGCGGCCGGCGCTGCCGTCGTCGGTGCAGACGATCAACTCGTCGCTGAACTCGGCCAGCCTGTCGGCCCAGAAGACCAGGCTCTGGTTGCGAAAGCCGACGATGCAGGTGGTGCGACAGCCGGCCTGCTTGAAGGCACGCAACTGCGGGAAGATCGGCGCCACGCCCAGCCCGCCACCGACCAGAACGACGTGACCCAGCGGGTGGATGTGCTGCGGCAGGCCGAGCGGGCCGACGAAGTCATCGAAGGCATCGCCTTCGGCGTAGTCGTCGCGCATCTCGCGCGTGGTCTTGCCCAGCGTCTGCACGACCACCGTGACGGTGCCGCGCTGGCGGTCGAAGTCGGCCACCGTCAGCGGGATGCGCTCGCCGCCTTCGCGCAGGCGCAGCATCACGAAGTGGCCCGGCTGCGCGGCCGCCGCGACATCCGGTGCGCTGACCTCCCACAGAAAGGCGTTTTCCGAGAACGCCTGCCGGCGAACGATCTGGAACATGTGCCTGCTCCGCTGCGCTGGCTGATCAGGCAGCGCCGGCCAGCTCCGCGACCAGGCGCTGGGCCAGCACCGACGCCACCTGGCGCCGGTAGTTGGACTGCGTGACCGTCGTGCGCATCGGGCTGACCTGCTTTTGCACCAGCTTGCCGAGTGCCGCCAGTCCGGCGTCATCGAGCGGTCTGCCGAGCAGGGTCTCGGTGCCTTGCAGCAGCAGCGGGTGCGAGTTGGTGCCGCTCAGGGCCACGCGCAAACCGGCGAGCACGCCTTCGCTCATGCCCACCGCGCAGGCCACGCCGGCGAGCGGAAAATCCATTGCGGCGCGCACCCGCGCCTTGCGGTAGGCGTTGACCCAGCCGGCCGCCGGAGCCGGCACGATGACCCGGGTCAGGACTTCGTCGCGCTCGAGCGCCAGGTGCGCAGCGCCGTCGTCGCGGTAGCAGTCGACCAACGCCAGGCGACGGCTGCCACGCGCCGACAGCAGTTCGACGTCGGCCCCGAGCGCGATCAGGGCCGGCGCCAGATCGCTGCTGAAGGCCGCATGACAGCGTGCACCGGTCGGCGCCACGTGGCAGGTCTGGCCGCCAAGCTTGAGGCAATACGCGTTGGCCTGGCGCCACCATTCGCTCTGGTTGTAGTACACGCAGCGCGTGTCCTGGCACAGGTTGCCGCCGAGCGTGGCCACCGTGCGGTGGCCCGGGCCGGCGGCGGCGCGTGCCGCTTCGCCCAACGCCCGGTAGCCACTGGCGATGCGCTCGTCGCTGGCCAGTTGCGCCAGTGTGACGCCGGCGCCGAGCAGCAGCGATGGGCGGCCGAACTCGATCGCCGCAAAACCGTCGACCGCGCCGAGGTCGATCAGCCGTGTCGGGCTGGCCAGGCCGCGGCGCAGGTTGGGTACGAGGTCGGTGCCGCCGGCCAGCAGCCGGGCACCGGGCTCGGCAGCCAGCAAGGCCGCAGCGTCAGCCAGCGTGGCCGGGCGAGACAGCTCGAAGGTGGGCAGTCGTTGCAGCATCACCTGGCCTCGCTGGTTGTCGTACACGCGGCCACGACTGCCCGCGCCGATGCGGCCGCTCGACGCCCTTGCAGCCGCTGTTCCCGTCGCCGCAGGTGGATCGCTTCGAGCACGCGGTCGGGCGTGGCCGGCAGTTCGAACAGGCGGATGCCGATGGCGTCGCAGATCGCGTTCGTCAGCGCCGGCGGAAAACCGTGCAGCGCGCCTTCGCTCGCTTCCTTGGCACCGAACGGGCCCAGCGGGTCCATGCTCTCGACCAGGTGGACCTCGATCGGCGGTGACTCGACGATGGTCGGGATGCGGTAGTCGATCATGTTGGCGCGCAGCGCCAGGCCCTGGTCGTACTGCGTCTCTTCGCAAAGGGCCTGCCCCATGCCCATCCAGATCGCACC
>JANOJJ010000424.1:0-8662 GCA_031408155.1 Rubrivivax sp. | reverse complement strand
GCCACGTTGCCCGCGCCGACACCGAAGGCCGGCGTGCCACTGGCGTAGGCGGCCTGCACGTTGGCCTGCGAGCCGGTGGCCACCACCAGGTCGCAACGGCGCATCAGCTCGTTGGTCGACGCCTTGCTGACCGGTGACGGCAGCAGTTGCACCAGGTCGCGCGGCGCACCGATGCGGTCGAACTGCGCGTGGATGAACTCGATCAGCCGCGCCGCGGTGGTCCAGCCCTTCGGCGAAGGCGCCACGATCACCGCGTTGCGGCCCTTGAGCGCATTGATGATCTTGTTGGCCGGCGTGGCGCCCGGGTTGGTCGACGGCGTGATCGCGCACACCACGCCCACCGGGCGTGCGATCTCGACCAGACCCAGCGTGGGCAATTCGGCGATCACGCCGACCGACTTTGCACCCTGCAGGTCGCGCAGCAAGCCCAGCGTCTTGCGCTCGTTCTTGGCGATCTTGTCGTCGACGTTGCCGATGCCGCTATCGGCCACCGCCAGCTCGGCCAGTTCGCGGTTGCGTTGCGGCTCGATGATGGCCCAGCCGGCGGCGGCCACCAGTTCGTCGACGCGCGACTGGTCGTAGCCGTCGGCCACGCGTTGCGCGGCGCGCGCGCGTGCCACCAGCGCGGCCACCGGTTCGACAACCTCGTTCATGGCGACCCTCAATCAGCCTTGATACCCGCATCCCTGGCCAGCTTGGCCCACTTGGGCAGCTCGGCGGCAACCGTCTGGCCCAGCATCTCGGGCGACCCTCCGACGCCCTCGGCGCCCTGGGCGAGCAGCTTGTCGCGGATCTCGGGGTCCGACACGACCTCGTTGAGCGCCTTGTTCAGGCGCTCGACGATGGCGCGCGGCGTCTTCGCCGGCACGAACATCGCGTACCAGCTGTCGACTTCGAAGTCGGCAATGCCGGCCTCCTGCATCGTCGGCACGGTCGGGAAGGCTGCACTGCGCTTGACGGTCGACACGGCCAGCGCCTTGAGCTTGCCGGCCTTGACGAACTGCGCCGCCGCGGGAATCGACACCCACAGCGTGGGCACCTGGCCGCCCATCGTGTCAGTCACGGCCGGGCCACCGCCACGATAGGGAATGTGGGTCAGCTTGACCCCCGTACGGATGGCCTGCAGCTCACCCGCCAGGTGCCCGGGCGAGCCATTGCCGACCGACGCGAACGACAGCGTGCCCGGCGCGGCCCTGGCCATCTCGGTCATCTCGGCCACGGTGTTGGCCTTGAACTGCGGGCCGGCCACCAGGATCTGTGGCAACGATGCCACCAGACCGACGGGCTCGAAGTCCCGCTGCGTGTCGTAGTTGAGCTTGGCGAAGATCGCCGGGTTGATGGTGTGCGAACTCAACGTGAACAGCACCGTGTAGCCGTCGGGCGCCGACTTGGCCACCACCTCGGTGCCCTCCGAACCACCGGCGCCCCCCTTGTTCTCGATCACGACCAACTGGCCGAGCGCGGTCTGGAACCTCTGCTGCACGATGCGCGCAATGACGTCGGTGCCGCCGCCGGGCGGATACGGCACCAGGAACCTTATCGGCTTGTCAGGGTAGGCCTGGCCCCAGGCGGCCAGCGACGCGGCCGCTGTCAGGGTCAGCACTGCCAGGGCGCGCAGGCCCCGGCGACGCGACGCTTGCAATCGATTCATGCGACACACTCCTGTCATTGTCGGGTCAGCGTCGGCGATGCCGGCTGAGCAGCGAAATCACGTCCTGCAAGACCTGGTTGCCCAGGCCGACATCGAGCTCGATGGCCTGACAGTGGCCATAGTAAGGGCTCAGATCCAGGCCCACCCCGATGGCGGCCAATTCGACATCAGCCGCCACTTCGATCTCGCCGGCCACCTGCTGCAGGTGATGGTCGAGGTAATGCGCGTCGTTGGCCAGTTGGGTCGCACCATCCATCGGGCAGCCGTCGGAGACGGCGATCAGCAGCTTGCGCGGCTCGCTGCGCGTGCCGAGGCGCTGTGCGGCCCAGGCCAGCGCCTCGCCGTCGACGCCTTCGCGGAACAGGTCGGGCCGCAGCAGCGCGGCGATGTCGCGCCGCGCACGGCGCCACGAGGTCTGCGCGTCCTTGAACACCAGGTGCGCGGTCTCATTGAGCCGGCCGGGGTGCGCAGGGCGGCCGGCACGCTGCCAGTCGCGCAGCGCGCGGCCGCCGTTCCAGGCGCCGGTGCTGAAGCCCAGGATCTCGCACGGCACCTCGGCCATGTCGAGCGCGCGAGCCAACAGGTCGACCAGCATGGCCACCGATTCGATGTGCTGGCGCATCGAGCCCGAACAGTCGATCAAGAAGGTGATCGCGGCGTCGGCCTGCGGCTGCTGCAGCTCGTGCCGGAACAGGCGACGTTCGGTCGGCGAGGCAATCAATTGCGCCAGCCGGCGGCCGTCGATCAGGCCTTCGTCCTGCGCGCTGGCCCAGTCGTCGCGACCGGGTCGCGACAGCGCCGACTCGAGCTGGCGCGCCAGCCGACTCAGGTTGACGCCCTGCGCGGCGATGCGGCTGTCGAGCCGCAAGCGGAACTGATCGAGCTGCTCGCGGCGCAGGTCGGCGGCCGGGCGCAGCTCGGTGTCGTACTCGGTGGTGAAGACGCGATAGCCGGCAGCATTGTCTTCAAGCACCCGGCTGCGGCCGCTGACCGCGGCGGCCATGCCGTCGCCGTCGACCGCGGCGCCCAGGTCCATCATGAAGCCAAAGGCCACGCGCTCGTCGCTCTCGCTGTCGTGCTCGCTGTCGTGCTCGCGCTCGCCGCGGTCGGATGGGCTGCTCACCGGCTCGCCCGCGGTCACGAGCAGTTGCGCCACCGCGTCGGCGATCGACAGCGCGGCAACGGCGTAGACCGCCTGCTCGTCACGCGTACGCCGCAAGGCGGCCAGGCCATGGCCCAGCTGCGGCCCGATGCCGGCACGCGTGGCCTCCATCAGGTCTTCGATCTCTGCGGGCACCGGCTGCGCGGTCACGCGGGCGCGGCAGACCTGCGCCACGGTGAACAGCAGCATGCCGCGCGCGCTGTCGGTCAGGCCCTGCCGGTGATAGTCCACTGTCCAACGTTCGAAGCGATGCTGCAGGTTGCGCTGCACGCCGGGCCAAGGCTCGCCGGCCAGCGACTCGACGCGGAACTGCTCGAGCAACTCGAACACCAGCCGGCGCACCGGCTCGCACGGCGCCAGCCGGTGGTGCAGCACCTCGTCAGACAGGCGCAGGCGCAGCGCCAGGCCGTCGGCGGCGCCGCGGAACGACGCAAAGTCGTCGCGCTCGAGCGCCGGGTGCAGGTGCGGCGCGAAGAGCGGCAAGCGCTGCCGTCCGCGGTGCAGGCGGCGGCCGCGGAAATGCAGGTCAGGCTGGCCCGACAGCGCGCGGATCGCCGCGACGCACAGCTCCTCGACGCGCTGCTGCTGCCGGGCAGCGGCCTGAACCTCGCTCATCCGGCGCTCGGTCTGGCCGCCGCATCGAGTTCGCGATCAAAGCAGCGCTGGAAATACTCGGCCACCAGTGGCTGCTCGGCGTCGTCGCACTTGTTGCCGAACGACAGCCGGAAGGCCAGCGCCACGTCGGCAAAGATCTGCAGGTTCTCGGCCCAGGTGATCACGGTACGCGGTGACATCAGCGTCGACAGGTCGCCGGCGGCGAATCCCTGGCGCGTCAGATCGGCCATCGCGACCATGCGCCGCACCAGCGCGCGGCCGTCGTCGCTGGCCAGCACCGGCACGCGCGCCAGCACGATCGCCAGCTCTTCGTCGGCGGGCAGAAAGTTGAGCGTGGCGACGATGTTCCAGCGGTCGATCTGCGCGTGGTTGAGGCGCTGCGCGCCGTGGTACAGGCCGTTGAGATTGCCCAGGCCGACCGTGTTGGCAGTGGCAAAGAGGCGAAAGCCCGGGTGCGGTTTCAAGACCCGGTTCTGGTCCATCAAGGTGAACTTGCCTTCACGCTCGAGCACGCGCTGGAGCACGAACATCACGTCGGGCCGGCCGGCGTCGTATTCGTCGAACACCAGCGCCACCGGCCGCTGCAGCGCCCAGGGCACGATGCCGGGCTGGAATTCGGTGACCTGTTGGCCATCACGCAGCACCACCGCATCGCGCCCGACCAGGTCGAGCCGGCTGACATGGCCGTCGAGGTTGACGCGAATGCAGGGCCAGTTCAGCCGCGCGGCCACCTGTTCGATGTGGCTCGACTTGCCGGTGCCGTGCAGGCCCTGCACCAGCACGCGCCGGTCCTGCGCAAAGCCGGCCAGGATGGCCAGCGTCACGTCGCGGTTGAAGCGGTAGACGGCATCGACCTCGGGCACATGTTCATCGCGTACGCTGAACGCGGGCACGGTGAGAGGGCTGTCCAGGCCGAAGGTGTCGCGCACCGAGACGCGCCGATCGAGCTTCAGGTCGATCAGGTCCGTCATCGGCTCTTTCGTCCGCGAGTCCTGGCTGCCGTTGGCGCGCGGTCGGACAGCGATTCGGCCTCGATGCGACCCAAGGCCCTGGCTGCCCGTTGCAGCGCCGGCAGCCACTGCAGCGCGCGCTCGATCGGCATGCGCACCGCAGGCGCCTGCAAGGCCACGCACAGGCCTGCCCGGTCTTGCGTCGTGGCCGCCGGCACCGGCACCGCCACGCACACCAGGCCGGGCAGGAACTCTTCGCGGTCCAGGCCATAGCCAAGCCGGGTCACCTCGGCGAGCTCGCGCTCGAGCGCCGCGGCATGGGTCAGCGTGGCCGGCGTGCAGCGCTCCAGCGGCGCGGCGTGCAGCAGCCGTGCGCGCTGCAGTGGCGCCATCTGCGACAGGAAGACCTTGCCGCTGGCCGAGCAATGGGCCGGCACGCGCGAGCCGGGGTGCAGATAAAAGCGCAGCGGCGCGGCGGTCTCGACGCGGTCAAGGTAGACCACTTCGGCGCCGACGAAGGCGGTGATGTTGCAGCTCTCGCCGACTTCGTCGACCAGCGCGCGCAGCACGCGGTGGCGCGCGCCGTGGAAGGTGCTGTTGACCAGCAGGGCTTCGGCAAAGCGGCGCAGGCGCACGCCGGTGCTGTAGTGACGGCTGTCGGCCTCGCGCTGGATGAGGCCGCCGCCTTCGAGCTGCTGCAGCATGCGGTGCACCGTGGGCTTGGGCCAGCCGGTGTCCTCGACCAGGCTCTGCAGCGAGAACAGGCGATCCTGCGCCGCGATGCGCTCGAGCAGCGCGAACAGCCGCAGCGTCGGCGAATCAGGCGCGCCGCCAGCGCCCGACGGGGGCGCGTGCAGGTGGGCTGCAACGGCATCGCGTTTCATGCCCCGGATACTAGCCGCGCGCGCCGCTTTGTGGCAATAATCTGGAACGTAACGTCCCGAAATCCGTAAATCCAGGAGACCGTCGCCATGAACGCGCCCACCCCGATAGCCGCCCGCACCGTCGTCCAGGGCATGCAAAGGATGACCCCGTCCGAAGCCTTCGTCGAGACCCTGGTCGCGCAAGGCGTGGACACCATGTTCGGCATCATGGGCTCGGCTTTCATGGACGCGATGGACATCTTCGCGCCGGCCGGCATCACGCTGATCCCGGTGGTGCACGAACAGGGCGCCGGCCACATGGCCGACGGCTTTGCGCGCGCATCGGGCCGGCATGGCGTCATCATCGGCCAGAACGGCCCCGGCATCAGCAACGCGGTGACGGCCATCGCCGCGGCCTACTGGGCGCATTCGCCGGTGGTCGTCATCACGCCCGAGACCGGCACCATGACGCTCGGCCTGGGCGGCTTCCAGGAAGCATCGCAATTGCCGATGTTCCAGGAGTTCACCAAGTACCAGGCGCATGTCACCAACAACAAGCGCATGGCCGAGTTCACCGCGCGCGCCTTCGACCGCGCGCTGCTCGAGATGGGCCCGACGCAGCTCAACATCCCGCGCGACCTGTTCTATGGCGAGATCACGGTCGAGATCCCGAAGCCGATCCGCATCGAACGCGGCGCCGGCGGCGCCGAAGCCCTCGAGGCCGCAGCCGACCTGATCGCCGGCGCGAAGAACCCGGTGCTGATCTCTGGCGGCGGCGTGGTCATGGGTGACGCCTTCAAGCAAGCCATCGCGCTGGCAGAACGCATCGGCTGCCCGGTCGTCAACAGCTACCAGCACAACGACAGCTTCCCGGCCAGCCACGCGCAGTGGTGCGGCCCGCTGGGCTACCAGGGCAGCAAGGCCGGCATGCGCCTGTTGAGCGAAGCCGACGTGGTGATCGCGCTGGGCACCCGGCTCGGCCCGTTCGGCACGTTGGCGCAGTACGGCATGGACTACTGGCCGAAAAACGCCAAGCTGGTGCAGATCGACGCCGACGCCAGGATGCTGGGCCTGGTGAAGAGGGTCGACGTGGGCATCTGCGGCGACGCCAAGGCCGCGGCGCAGGCGCTGCTGAAGTTGTTGTCATCGCGCACGCTGGCTTGTGACGCCACCAGGGCCGAGCGCGCCGCGCGCATGGCCAGCGAAAAGGCGGCATGGGAACAGGAACTCGACGCGTGGACGCACGAGCGCGACGCCTACAGCCTGGACATGATCGAACAGGCCAAGGGTGAGCACACGCCCGGCGGCGGCCAGTGGCTGCACCCGCGCCAGGTGCTGCGCGAACTGGAACGTGCGCACCCCGCGCACGTGATGATCTCGACCGACATCGGCAACATCAACTCGATCGCGCACAGCTACCTGCGCTTCGAGGAGCCGCGCAGCTTCTTCGCGCCGATGAGCTTCGGCAACTGCGGCTATGCCCTGCCGACCATCATCGGCGCCAAGGTCGCCGCACCACACCGACCGGCCATCAGCTACGCCGGTGACGGCGCCTGGGGCATGAGCATGAGCGAGATCATGACCTGCGTGCGGCACGACATCCCGGTCACGGCGATCGTCTTCCACAACCGGCAGTGGGGCGCCGAGAAGAAGAACCAGGTCGACTTCTACAACCGCCGCTTCGTGGCCGGTGAACTCGACAACCCGAGCTTCGCCGACATTGCCCGTTCGATGGGCGCCGAAGGCATCGTCGTCGACCGGCTGCAAGACGTCGGACCGGCGCTCGTGCGCGCCATCGACCTGCAGATGAACGAGCGCAAGACCTGCGTCATCGAAATCATGTGCACGCGCGAACTGGGCGACCCCTTCCGCCGCGACGCGCTGAACATGCCGGTGCGCCTGCTCGCCAAGTACAAGGACTTCGTGTGAAGCCAGCGTCGACCGACTGCGCCCTGACGGTCAACGCCGGGTCGTCGTCGATCAAGTACGCTCTATTCGCGCGTTACGCCGACGGCGCGCTGCCGCTGCTGGTCGGTCAGGTCGAAGGCCTGGGCACCGCGGCCACGGCGCTGACCCATGGGCAGGCGCTGCAGCAGGTGCTCGAGCGCGTGGCTGCGCAGGACCAGGGCCTGCGCGTGGCCGTGGTCGGCCATCGCGTGGTGCATGGCGGCGTGGCCTTCGAGCGGCCGGCCGTGATCGACGATGCACTGGTCCAGGCCCTGCAGGCGTTGAGCGCCCTGGCACCGCTGCACCAGCCGCACAACCTGAGCGGCATCGCGGCGGCGCGCGCGGCCTTTCCCGGTGTGCCGCAGGTGGCCTGCTTCGACACTGCCTTCCACCGCAGCCAGCCGCCCGTGCACCAGCGCTTTGCGCTGCCGCAGCGCTGGCATGACGCGGGCGTGCGTCGCTACGGGTTTCACGGGCTGTCGTACGAATCGATCGGCGCCCAGCTGGCCACCACCGAGCCGGCGCTGGCCAGCGGCCGCGTGGTGGTGGCGCATCTGGGCAACGGGGCGTCGATGTGCGCGCTGCAGGGCGGGCGGTCGGTCGCCACCACGATGAGCTTCTCGCCGCTCGACGGCCTGACGATGGGCACCCGCTGCGGCCGGCTCGACGCCGCGGTGGTGCTGCACCTGATGCAGCACCATGGCCTGGACGCCGCCGCGGTGACACGACTGCTGCACCAGGAATCGGGCCTGCTCGGCCTGTCGGGACTGAGCAGCGACATGCGCACGTTGTTGTCCAGCGACAGCCCCGCCGCCGTGCTGGCGGTCGACCATTTCGTCGAGTCCGTCGTGCGTGAACTGGCCGGCCTGGCTGCTGCGCTGCGCGGGCTCGACGGTCTGGTCTTCACCGGCGGCATCGGCGAGAACGCGGCTGCGCTGCGCGCGCGCATCGTGATGACTGCCGAGTGGATGGGCCTGCAAATCGACGCGGCAGCCAACGCCGGTGGCCAGCGCTGCATCAACAGCGACGACAGCCGGGTGCAGGTGCGTGTGTTGCGCACCAACGAAGAGGCGGTGATCGCGCGCCATGCCTGGTTGGCGGCCGGCCTGCCCTGACGACAAAAGCTGCCGACCGGCACGACCCCGTGACCGGGTCGATGTCGACCACTCTGACCCGATGAGGGCCGCGCTGTCTGCTTCGACAGCCACTAACACCGCTCTGCGTGGAGCACCGGGTCGCTGATCAAGCGGTCGATGGTGGACTGCGCGCGCAGATGGCCGATCGACCCGTTCGCCCACTGCGGGTCGTTCCGCAAACCATCCAGCTGGACGCGGCTGTCGACCCGCAACAACCGGAAACAGTTCGCCCGGCTCTATGTGAGCCAGCAAACAGATCGAAAACGCGGTCGGGAATAGAGTCCAGATCCAGTCGGTGCATCCCCTCGGCATATAGGTTAGGCACCTCTTGAGTAACG